>DASWDS010000158.1:0-6087 GCA_036395165.1 Anaeromyxobacteraceae bacterium
AGGACGGACGGTACGCGCACCTGTTCCGGTTGCAGGCGCAGGGGTATCTGGACTGACGGCGGGTCGGGGTCGAGGTGGGGTCCGGGTCGGGCATGGGGTGTCGTCCCCCTCGCCCCGCGAAGCGGGGAGAGGGCCGGGGAGAGGGGCAGGGTCGAGGTCGCGGGTCCCCGGCTCCCTCGCCCCGCGAGCGGGGAGAGGGCCGGGGAGAGGGGCTGGGTCGAGGTCGTGGCCGGAGCCGGATGGTCGACCCGGCCGGCGGCGGGAGCCTGCTACCCGATCTTCTGGAACTTCGTCGCCGGGGCGCCGCACACGGGGCACGTGTCGGGCGGCGTGCCGAACTCGATGTCACCGCAGACGGGGCACAGGTACACGTCCATCTTCGACAGGTCCGCGCCCGCCTCGAGCGCCGCCAGCGCCTGGCTGAAGAGCCCGGCGTGGATCTTCTCGGCCGCGTTCGCGAACGAGAGCATGTGCCGCGCCTTGTGGTTCTCGCGCAGCGCCTGCTCCACCATGGGCGGGTACATCTCGCTGAACTCGTAGGTCTCGCCGGCGACCGCGGCGCGCAGGTTCTCGAGCGTCGAGCCGACGCCGCCCATGTTGCCGAGGTGCGCGAGCGCGTGGATCGTCTCCGCCTCGGCCGCGGCGCGGAACAGCTTCGCGATCTGCGGCAGGCCTTCCTTCTCGGCGTGCCGGGCGAAGGCGAGGTACTTGCGGTTCGCCTGGCTCTCGCCGGCGAAGGCGACCTTGAGGTTCTCGGTGGTGTTGGGCATGCGCCTCCGTACCGCGACTGTCGGCCGAGGCGCGTTGATCCAGCTCACTTACCGCGAAGTCCCGGCGAGAGGGCTCACGCGCTCCGCTCGTTCACGGCCCGCCGGGTGCGCTGGTGCTGGAGCACCTTGCCGAGGTAGTGGCCCGTGAAGCTCTCCTTCACCAGCGCCACGTCCTCGGGCGTCCCCTCGGCGATGAGGCGGCCGCCGTCGTCGCCGCCCTCGGGGCCGAGGTCGACCACCCAGTCGGCGCACTTGATGACGTCGAGGTTGTGCTCGATGACGACGACCGTGTTCCCTCCCTCGACCAGCCGATCGAGCACCTGCAGGAGCCGCCGCACGTCCTCGAAGTGGAGCCCGGTGGTGGGCTCGTCGAGGATGTACATGGTCCGCCCGGTGCCGACGCGCGCCAGCTCGCGGGAGAGCTTGATGCGCTGCGCCTCGCCCCCGGAGAGCGTCGGCGAGGGCTGGCCCAGCTTGATGTAGCCGAGGCCGACGTCGTCGAGCGTCTGCAGGACGCGCAGGATCTCGCGGTGGTTCGCGAAGTGGGCCATCGCCTCGTGCACCGACAGATCGAGCACCTCGGCGATGTTCTTGCCCTTGAACTGCACCCGCAGCGTCGCCTCGTTGAAGCGCTTCCCGCCGCACACCTCGCAGGGCACGAGCACGTCGGCGAGGAAGTGCATCTCCACGAGCTTCATGCCGTCGCCCTGGCACGCCTCGCAGCGGCCCCCCTTCACGTTGAAGCTGAAGCGGCCGGGCTGGTACCCGTAGGCGCGCGCCTCGGGCGTCTGGGCGAAGACGTCGCGGACGGCGTCGAAGAGCTTGGTGTAGGTGGCCGGGTTCGACCGCGGCGTGCGGCCGATGGGCTGCTGGTTGATGTCGATGACCTTGTCGATCTGCTCGTGGCCGAGGATGGCCTGGTGCTTCCCGGGCACCTCGCGTGTGCCGTAGAGGAGCCGCATCAGCGCGGGGCGCAGGATGGCGTTCACGAGCGTGGACTTGCCGGCGCCCGAGACGCCCGTCACGGCGGTGAGCGTGCCGAGCGGGATCGCGACCGTCACGTCCTTCAGGTTGTTGGCGCGCGCGCCGGCGACGGTGACCGTCGCGGCCGGCCTGCGGCGGCGGTCCGGGACGGCGATCTCGCGCCGGCCGGCGAGGTACGCGCCGGTGAGCGAGGCCGGGTTCGCCTTCACCTCGGCGGGCGTGCCCTGGGCGACGATCTCGCCGCCGTGCTCGCCCGCCCCGGGCCCGAAGTCCACGATCCAGTCCGCCTCCTCCATCGTCTCCTCGTCGTGCTCGACGACGATCACGGAGTTGCCGATGTCGCGCAGGCGCTTCAGCGTCGCGAGGAGCTTGCCGTTGTCGCGCTGGTGAAGGCCGATCGACGGCTCGTCGAGGATGTAGATCACGCCGGTGAGCTCGGACCCCATCTGCGAGGCGAGGCGGATTCGCTGGCTCTCGCCGCCGGAGAGGGAAGGGCCGGGGCGGTCGAGCGTGAGGTAGCCGAGGCCCACGTCGAGGAGGAACTTGAGGCGGTTCTTGATCTCCTTCAGGAGCTCGTCCGCGATGCGCGCCTCCGAGCCCTTCAGGTCGAGCGCGCCGAGCCAGCGGTGCGCCTCCACGATGGTGAGCCGCGACAGGTCGACGATTCCGCGGCCGCGGATGCGGACCGCGCGGCTGTCGGGCTTCAGGCGCTCCCCCCTGCAGACGGGGCAGGGCTTGTCCGAGAAGTAGCGCATGTAGTAGCGGCGCATCGCCTCGGAGCCGGTCGCCTTGAACCTGCGGTGGAGCTGGTTCACCACCCCTTCCCAGACGATCCGCGCCCGGCTCATCCCCTCGTTGCCGTTCAGCACGATGTCGCGCTGCGCCTTCGAGAGCCTCGACCAGGGCGTGTCGAGGTCGATGCCGAGCGACCGGGAGAGGTGCTCGACGAACTCGAAGGTCCAGCCCTCGCCGCGCTCCATCCCGCTCGCCCAGGGCTCGACCGCGCCCTGGCGGATGGTGAGCGACGGGTCCGGGATGATGAGGTCCGAGTCCATCTCGGCGCGCGTGCCGAGCCCCTGGCACTCCGGGCACGAGCCCATGGGGCTGTTGAAGGAGAACGCCTGCGGGACGAGCTCGCCGAAGGAGAGCCCGCACACGTGGCACGCGTTGAGCTCGGAGAAGAACCGGTCGTGCTTCTTGTACTCCTCCGGATCGCCCGGGCCGACCTTCTGCTCGCGCGCGGCGTCCGCCACGACGAGCGTGCCCTTGCCCTCGCGCAGGGCCGTCTCGACCGAGTCGGTGAGCCGGCTGCGGATGTCGGGCTTCACCACCAGGCGGTCGATGACGAGCTCGATGTCGTGCTTCAGCTTCTTGTCGAGCGCGAGCCGCTCCTCGAGCGAGTGGACGAGGCCGTCCACGCGGACCCGCGCGAAGCCGCGCTTGTGCGCGTCGCCGAGCAGCTCGCGGTACTCGCCCTTCCGGTTCTGGACGAGCGGCGCGAGCAGCAGGATGCGCGACCCCTCGGGCATGGAGAGGATCGCGTCCACGATCTGCTGCGCGGTCTGCTTCCCGACCGGCCGCCCGCAGCTCGGGCAGTGCTGCACGCCGACCGAGGCGTAGAGGACGCGGAGGTAGTCGTGGACCTCCGTGATGGTCCCCACGGTCGAGCGAGGGTTGTTCGAGGCCGCCTTCTGCTCGATGGAGATCGTCGGCGAGAGGCCGCGGATGGTGTCGTACTTGGGCTTCTCCATCTGCCCGAGGAACTGGCGGGCGTACGAGGACAGCGACTCGACGTAGCGGCGCTGCCCCTCGGCGTAGAGCGTGTCGAAGGCGAGCGAGCTCTTGCCCGATCCGGAGACGCCCGTGAACACCACCAGCTTCTTCTTCGGGATCTCGAGCTGGACCGACTTGAGGTTGTGCTCGCGGGCCCCCTTGACGACGATGCTCTCAGGCTCGCTCATGGAACGGCTCTTCTAACGGAGCAGGACCGCGAAGGCCAGGGTCCCCCCCGCCGCGCGCTGTTCCCTCGACGTCCGAAACGCAGTATCAAGGCGCCTGACATGGCCGAGCTCCGGAACGACAGCGGCGCGCTGCGGCTCGGGCTCGAGCTGGTCGCGCAGGAGGGCGAGCCGGCCGGCGCGGCGGCCGGAAGGCTGCTCGCCACCGCGGGGCTCGAGTACCACGACCGGCGCGACGGCGAGTGGTGGCCGCTCGTCCGCCTCCCGCCGCTGCACCTGCCCGCGCCCGCCGTGGAGCGCCTGGTCGCGGACCTGACCAGCCTGCTCGCGGGCGCGTCGCAGGGGTTCGCCTGGCGCGCGGAGGACGACGCCGCCATCGCGCTCCAGCTCGGCGCCGTCCCGGACGGCGCCGTCGTCGAGGTCGGGGTGGACCTGGGCGCATTCCTGGCGGACACGGCGGGTGTGCCGCGGCGTCCGGAGGCGGAGCTCGCGCTCTTCCGGTTCCGCGCCGCCCAGCCCGAGCTGGTGCGCTTCTCGGACGCGCTCGGGCGCGAGCTCGAGGCGCTGCGCCGGTGAGGGCGCGCAAGCTCGCCGCCCGCGGGCAGCTCTTCGCCGCCGGCCTCCTCTTCGGCCTCATGGCGGCGCTGGCGCGCCTCGGGTCGCGCGGCGGCGGCGGCTTCAGCGCCGCCCAGATGTCCACCGTGCGCTTCGCGGTCGGCATCGCCCTGACGCTCGGGCTCTTTCGCCTGCGGCCAGGCACCTTCCGCCCGGTGCGCCACCGCCTCCTCGTCACGCGCGGCGCGCTCGGCGGGGTGGCGGTCCTGCTCTACTTCGTCGCGCTCGCGCGCATCCCCGCGGGCGAGGCGACCCTCCTCAACAACACCTTCCCCGTCATCGCGACCATCCTCTCGTTCTACACGCTCGGGGAGCGCCCGACGGTGCACCTGGCAGTCGCCCTCGCCGTCGTCACCGCAGGCGTGTTCCTGGTCGTGGGGCCGGGTTCGGGGTCGCTCGGGCTCGGGGTGGGCGAGCTCGCCGGCATCGCGTCGGCGTTCCTGGGCGCGGGGGCGGTGACGAGCATCCGCGCGCTGCGCGCGACGGACAACGCCCCCACCATCTTCTTCGCGTTCTGCGTGGGAGGCCTCGCCGTGTCCCTGCCGTTCTCGCTGGGCGCCTGGCCGGGCGGCGCCCTCGCGTGGGGCCTCGCGGTGGCGGTGGGCGTCCTGTCGTTCTTCGCGCAGATCCTCATGACGCACGCCTACGGCGCCCTCACCGTCGCCGAGGCCGCGCTGTGGCAGCAGCTCACGCCCGTCGCGAGCTACCTGTGGGCGCTCGGGATTCTGGACGAGCGCCTGTCCGCGCTCGCGGTGCTGGGCGTCCTCCTCGGCGCGGCCGGCGTGGCGTACGGCACCGTCCTCGGCCACCGGCCCGCCGGCGCCGCTGCCGTGGAGGTGACCCGCGTGCTCGAGCCCGTGGACCCGGCATGAGCGTGGCGCCGCCTGGCGCGACGCAGCTCGAGCACCCCGCGGCGCGCCGCGAGGCCCGGGGTGGCCGCGGCCGCGCCCGCCTCCTCCTCGCCGGGTCCGGCCTCTGCTTCGGGCTGATGGCGGTCCTGGCGCGGCGCCTCTCGCGCGCGCCGGGGGGCTTCACGGCGGGTCACCTCTCCGTGGTGCGGTTCACGGTCGGCGCCGCCGTGTCGCTCGTCGTCTTTCGGCTCCGGCCCGGGACCTACCGCCCTCGCAACATCCGGCTGCTCGTCACGCGCGGCCTGTCGGGCGGCCTCGTGGTGGTGCTCTACTTCGCCGCCCTGGCGCGCATCCCGGCCGGCGAGGCGGGCCTCCTCTACAACCTGTTCCCCATCATCGCGACCGCGATGTCCTTCTTCACCTTCGACGAGCGCCCGACGCTGCACCTCGTGCTCGCGCTCCTCCTCGCGACGGGCGGGGTCGCGCTCGTGCTCGGCGAGGGCGCGCTGCGGGTCACCGTGGGATGGGGCGAGGCCGCGGCGCTCGCGGCGGCGATCTTCGCGGCGACGAGCGCGAACGTCATCCGCGCCATGCGCGGCACCGACAACGCACCCACCATCTTCTTCTGGTTCTGCGTGGCCGGCCTCCCCGTCGTGCTGCCCTTCGCGCTCGACCCATGGCCGGCGCTCGGCGCTCCCTGGGCGGTCGCGGTCCTCGTCGCGCTCTCGGCGTTCGCGGCGCAGGTGCTCATGACCGAGGCCTACGGAGCGCTCTCCGTCTCCGAGGCGGCGGTGTGGCTGCAGCTCACCCCCATCGCGCAGTACGCGCTCGCGGTGCCGCTCCTCGGCGAGCGCCCCAGCCTGGCGGGGCTCCTCGGGGTGGTGCTCGGCGTTGCCGGCGTCACCTACG
>DASWDS010000159.1:0-10847 GCA_036395165.1 Anaeromyxobacteraceae bacterium
CGCGCGGATCGAGCGACGGTGGACGTTCCCGGAGGTCCGGCGCGCGGCGGTCGCGCTCGCACGTGAGGTCGAACGGCGGGAACCGCACCTCGCGACGAGCAAGTGGTGGAAGGAGGAGCGGCACGGCGTCTTCGTCGACTACAACCAGAACGCGAAGGATCGGACCGTCGCTTCCGCCTATTCGGTCCGGCCCACGCCCGACGCGCGCGTCTCGGCGCCCATCCGCTGGGAGGAGCTGCCGGCGTGCGACCCGGCGGAGCTCACTCTCCGCACGATGCCGGCGCGCTTCGCCCGGTTCGGCGACGTCGGCGCCGGCATCGACGCGGCGGCGGGCTCCCTCGAGGCCCTGCTCGAGCTCTCGGCGCGCCAGCGCGCGGCCGGCCTCGGCGACGCGCCGTGGCCGCCCCACTACGCGAAGGGCGACGACGAGCCGCCGCGCGTGCAGCCCTCGCGCCGCAAGGCGGCGCCGCGCCGGACCAAGCTGCCCGTCATCACCGTCGCGCGCGCGGCGAGGAGGGAAGACGCGCTCGCCGGCCTCTCGCGCTGGAGGGCCCACCACCCGCGCGCCGCCGCGCGCCTCGCGCCGGAGGACGTGCTCGTGGACGCCATGCGCGGCCGCTTCACCACCTGGACGCGCGTGCGCGTCAATCTGCAACACGTGCCCGAGGCCGAGCGGCCGGCCGAGGAGGCACCCGATCCCGACTTCGATCAGGCGAGGTGGGATCCGCGCCAATGAGCTAAGGTCGTGCGATGAGCAAAGTCCCCGACGGCGTCCTCGCGCTCATCGGCCGTACCCCGATGCTGAAGCTCGCCGGCTTCGACACCGGGCCGTGCGAGCTGTTCCTGAAGCTCGAGAGCCAGAACCCCGGCGGCTCCATCAAGGACCGCATCGGGCTCTCGATGATCGCGGCGGCCGAGCGAGATGGGAAGCTCGGCCCGCACCAGCGTCACCTCGTCGAGGCGACCGCCGGCAACACCGGCCTCGGGCTGGCGCTCGTCGCCGCGCAGCGCGGTTACCGCCTCACGCTCGTCATCCCCGACAAGATGAGCCAGGAGAAGGTGTTCCATCTGAAGGCGCTCGGCGCGGACGTCGTCATGACCCGCTCCGACGTCGAGAAGGGGCACCCCGATTACTACCAAGACGCGGCGGAGCGCATCGCGCGCGAGGACGGCGCCTTCTACGTGAACCAGTTCGGGAACCCGGCCAACCCGTTCGCGCACGAGACCACCACCGGGCCCGAGATCGTGGAGCAGCTCGGCGGACGGCTCGACGCGATGGTGTGCGGCGTCGGGTCGGGTGGCACGCTGTCCGGGCTCTCCCGGCACCTCGCGAAGGCGGTCCCCGGCTGCGAGATGATCCTCGCGGACCCGGAGGGCTCGGTCCTCGCGGAATACGTGAAGACGGGGCGCCTCGGGAAGGCGGGCTCATGGCTCGTCGAGGGGATCGGTGAGGACTTCATCCCGCCCATCGCGGACCTCTCCCGCGTGAAGCGCGCCTACAGCATCCCCGATCGCGAGAGCCTCGAGACGGCGCGCCTGCTCCTGCGCCGCTCGGGCGTCCTGGCCGGCTCGTCCTCCGGGACGCTCCTCGCCGCTGCGCTGCGCTACTGCCGCGAGCAGCCTTCGCCGAAGCGCGTCTGCACCCTCGTCTGCGACAGCGGGAACAAGTACCTCTCCAAGATGTACAACGAGTTCTGGATGGCCGATCAGGGCCTCTCGGATCGTCCGCGGACGGGCGACCTCCGCGACGTCATCGCGCGCCGCCACGCCGACCGGGCGACGGTCACGGTCAAGCCTGACGACACGCTCCTCGTGGCGTACGCGCGCATGAAGCTGTACGACGTCTCGCAGCTCCCGGTCCTCGAGGGCGACCGCGTCGTCGGCATGGTGGACGAGTCCGACCTGCTCGTCGCCGCGCTCGACGACACGTCGCGGCTCCGCGCGCCGGTGCGCGACGTCATGTCGACGCGGCTCCGCACCGTCCCGCCGTCCACGCCGATCCGCGAGCTCATGCCGCTCTTCGAGGCAGGCCTCGTCCCGCTCGTGGTGGATGGCGGCGAGCTCGTCGGCCTCGTCACGAAGATCGACCTCCTCAACTACCTCCGGCGCAGGCTGAGCTGAGCGCCTCGTGCCGATCGAGGAGCGGCGGTGCATCCGTGAGGCGCTCGAGGCCCTCGGGATCCGCCGCTTCCTGCTCGGGATCCACGACGCGGCCTTCCCGATGGACCCGGCGGAGGACGTCGGGCGCGGCTCGCCGCACTCCGCGGGCGCGGCGGACCTCCTCGCGCTCGCGGCGTCGCTCGGCTTCGACGGCCTCCAGCTCGGCCCTCAGGGCGCCATCTCCGCGTCGAACCCGTCGCCTTACGACGGCGCGCTCTTCTCTCGCGACCCGCTCTCGATCGCGCTCGCGCCGCTCACCACGCCCGAGTGGGGATCGCTCCTCCGCCCGGAGACGCTCGAGGCGCTCGCGTCGGCGCGGCCCGGCCCGGGCGATCGCGTGGCCCACGCCTACGCGTTCGCCTCGGCGTCGCGCGCGCTCGCCGAGGCGACCACCACCTTCCGCGCGCTCGCGGTCCGGCGCGCGCCGGGGGCGATCGAGGAGCTGTCGCGCCGCCTCGCCGCGTTCCGCGCTCGCCACGCCGGGTGGCTCGAGCGGGATGGCCTCTACGGCGCGCTGCAGCGCCGGCACCGCGGTGCCTCCTGGCGGGAGTGGCCGGCCCGCGACCGGGGCCTCTTTGCCGCCGACGCGCCGCCCGAGCGCCGCCGCGCGCTCGTCGCGGCGCACGCCGCGGAGATCGACGATCACGCGTTCGTGCAGCTCCTCGCGCACGAGCAGCACGCGCGCCTTCGCGAGCGGGCTCGCGCGCTCGGGCTCGCGCTCTTCGGCGACCTCCAGATCGGCCTCTCGGAGCGCGACGTCTGGTACGCGCAAGACTTCGTGCTGCGAGACTGGGCGATGGGAGCGCCGCCGAGCCGGACCGATCCCGAGGGGCAGGCCTGGGGGTTCGCCGTCCTCGATCCGCGCCGATACCGGGAGCCGGACGGCAGCCCGGGTCCGGCGCTCCGCTTCGTGCGCGAGCGCGCGCGGAAGGCGCTCGACGAGTACGACGGGATCCGGATCGACCATCCACACGGGATCGTGACGCCGTGGGTCTACCGGGCGACGGGCGAGGTCAGCGCCGACCTCGAGGCGGTGAAGGCGGGCGCGAGACTCTTCGACTCACCGGCGGTCCCCGGGCACGCCGCGCTCGCCGCCTTCGCCATCGCCCGGGTGGACCAGATCGACGCGACCGTGCCGAGGTACGCGGACGAATGGGTCGCCTCGCTCGACCCCGAGCAGGTCGAGCGCTACGCGACCCTCCTCGACGCCGTCATGGAGCGCGCGCGCGACCCGCGCGACGTCGCCTGCGAGATCCTGAGCACGCGGCCGTACCCGCTGGCCCGCGTGATCGAGCGCCACCGGCTCGGGCGCTTCCGGGTGACGCAGAAGGCGAGCCTCGACGACCGGCAAGACGTGTACCGGGCCGAGAACGCCGGTCCCGAGGACTGGATCATGCTGGGGAACCACGACACGCGGCCGATCCGGGCGGTCGCGGAGAGCTGGGTCGAGAGCGGGTCGGCGCGCCGGCGGGCGGACCACCTCGCGGCGCGCCTGCTCGCGGACGGCGAGGATCGCGAGGCGTGGGCCCGCACGACCGCGGCCGACCCGTATGCGCTCGCCCAGGCGGCGCTCGCCGAGCTCTTCGTCGGGCCGGCGCGGAACGTCATGGTGTACTTCACGGACCTCTTCGGCTCGCGCGCCCCCTACAACGTCCCCGGGACGGTGTCGGACGAGAACTGGTCGCAGCGCCTGCCGCGCGACTTCCGGCGCCTCCACGCCGAGCGGCTCGCCGCCGGCGCCGGGCTCGACGTGCCCCGCGCGCTCTCGCGCGCGCTCCGGGCCCGCGGCGCCGACTTCGGCTCGGGCCGGCGCGAGCTCATCGCCGCGCTCGATCGCCTCGGACGCTCGACGCCATGACCGCCCTGCGGGCGCTCGCCGCCCGGGGTGCGTCCCACCGGCCGCGCCCCAACATTGGAACCCATGGCCAAGCGGGAACCCATGGCCAAGCGCGCACGACCGGACCCGGTCCTGCCGCCGGCAGGCGAGCGCCCGCCCCGAGTCGTCATCGAGAACGTCGCGCCCGAGGTGGACGGCGGGCGCTTCCCCATCAAGCGGACCGTCGGCGAGACGGTGGTGGTGGAGGCCGACGTGTTCGCGGATGGGCACGACGCGCTCGCTGCGGTGGTGCGCTATCGCAGGGAGAGCGAGACGGCCTGGTCCGAGGTCGCCATGCAGCCGCTCCCGAACGACCGCTGGCGCGCGGGCTTCGAGGTCACCGCGCTCGAGCCGTACCGCTACACCGTCGAGGGGTGGGTCGACCCGTTCCGGAGCTGGCAGCAGGGGCTCGTGAAGAAGGCGGGCGCGGGCGCGGTCGAGTCGGTGGATCTGCTCGTGGGCGCGCAGCTCGTCGAGGAGGCCGCCGCGAGGGCGACCGGAGACGACGCGGCCCGGCTGCGCGGGTGGGCGGCCGAGCTGCGCGCCGAGGGACCCGTCGCGGCGCGGACGCAGCGCGCGCTCGACGAGGAGCTGCGGCTCCTCGCCGGGCGGCACCCGGACCGGAGCCAGGCGGCCCGTCACGGCCGCGAGCTCGTCGTCGCGGTCGAGCGGGAGCGTGCCCGCGTCGGCGCCTGGTACGAGCTGTTCCCGCGCTCCGCCTCGCCCGACGCGGGCCGGCACGGCACCTTCGGGGACGTGATCGACCGGCTGCCCTACGTCGCCGCGATGGGCTTCGACGTGCTGTACCTGCCGCCCATCCACCCCATCGGCCGCTCCTTCCGGAAAGGGAAGAACAACGCGCCGCAGGCCTCGCCGGAGGACGTCGGCAGCCCATGGGCGATCGGCGGGGCGGAGGGCGGCCACACCGCGATCCACCCGCAGCTCGGGACCCTCGACGACTTCCGGCGCCTCGTCGCGCGCGCTCGCGAGCTCGGGATCGAGATCGCGCTCGACGTCGCCTTCCAGTGTTCGCCCGACCACCCGTGGGTGAAGGAGCATCCGGAGTGGTTCCGCCGGCGGCCGGATGGATCCGTCCAGTACGCCGAGAACCCGCCCAAGAAGTACCAGGACGTCTACCCCATCGAGCTCGAGAACCCGCGCTGGCGCGAGCTGTGGGCGGCGCTGCTCGGGGTGGTCGAGCTGTGGGCCGACGAGGGTGTGCGGATCTTCCGCGTCGACAACCCGCACACGAAGGCGTTCCGCTTCTGGGAGTGGCTCATCGCCGAGGCGCGCCGCGGGCGGCCCGACCTCGTGTTCCTGGCGGAGGCGTTCACCCGCCCGAAGGTGATGTTCCAGCTCGCGAAGCTCGGGTTCTCGCAGTCGTACACCTACTTCACCTGGCGGAACACCAAGCACGAGCTGACCCAGTACCTGCGCGAGCTCACGGCGACGCAGGTCCGCGAGTTCTTCCGCCCCAGCTTCTGGCCCAACACGCCCGACATCCTGCCGGAGCCCCTGCAGTACGGCGGCCGCGCCATGTTCCAGGCGCGCTTCGTCCTCGCGGCGACGCTCTCCGCCAGCTACGGGATCTACGGGCCGGCCTACGAGCTCATGGAGTCGCGCGCGGTGCGATCGGGCACCGAGGAGTACCTCGACTCGGAGAAGTACCAGCTCCGCCACTGGGACCTCGACCGCCCGGACAGCCTGCGGGACTTCATCGGGCGCGTGAACCGCATCCGCCGCGAGAACCCGGCGCTGCAGTCGAACCAGCGCCTCGCCTTCCACCCGGTCGACAACGAGCAGCTCATCGCCTACTCGAAGGCGACGGACGACCTCTCGGACGTCGTGCTCGTCGTCGTGAACCTCGACCCCCACCACGTCCACTCGGGCTGGCTGGAGCTTCCGCTCGACGTCCTGGGGCTCCCGGCGAACGAGCCCTACCAGGTCCACGATCTCCTCGGCGAGGGGCGTTACCTCTGGCACGGGTCGCGGAACTACGTCGAGCTCGACCCGGGGGCGTCGCCGGCCCAGATCTTCCGCATCCGGCGGCGCATCCGCAGCGAGCGCGACTTCGACTACTTCATGTGAGCGGGGCCGGAAGGGACGATGGACGCTTCGCTCGCGAGGCTCTCGACGGCGGGACGATGGGACGATGTGTTCCGCGCCCCGGCGCGCGCGCGCATCGAGGCGGAGCTGCCCCGGTACGCGATGGGGCGACGCTGGTTCGGCGGGAAGGCGCGCCGCCTCGCGCGCGCCGAGCTCATGGACGCGCTCCCGTTGGGCGGCCCCGAGGCGGCGAGGCTCGTCCTGCTCCGCGTCTCCTATTCCGACGGCGAGCCGGAAGTGTACGCGATCCCGATCGCCTTCGCGCCGGGCGCGCGCGCCGACGAGGCGCGGGCGGCGTTCCCCGGCTCGGAGCTGGCGCTGCTCGACGCGGGCGGATCGAGCGGCCTGCTCTACGCCGCGGACCGCGACCCTGCGTGCGCGCGCGCCATCCTCGGCGCGATCGCGCACGGGCGGCGCTTCGAGGGGGGCGCCGGCGACCTCGTCGCCTGGCCGACGCACGCCTTCCAGCGGTACGCCGCCGGGAGCGAGGACCTCGAGGCGGTCCCGCTGGCGGCCGAGCAGAGCAACACGTCGCTCCGCTTCGGCGACCGCCTCGTCCTGAAGCTCTTCCGGCGCACGGCGGCGGGGGTGAACCCGGACCTCGAGATGGGCGCCTTCCTCACCGACGCCGCTGGCTTCCCCCACACGCCGCCCGCCCTGGGCGGCCTCGAGTACCGGCCCCGCGGCGGCGAGCCGTACGCCCTCGGCATCCTCCAGGCCTTCGTCCCGAACCGGGGCGACGCCTGGAGCTTCATGCTCGCGGAGATCGAGGCGTTCCTGGAGCGCGCGGCGGACCGCGAGGCGCCGCCGGCGCCGGCCGCGCACGTCGTCGAGCTCGCCGAGGCGGTCCCCCCCGGCGAGCTGCGCGACGCCGCCGGCGCGTCGCTGGAGGCCGCGGCGCTCCTTGGCCGGAGGACGGCCGAGCTGCACGTCGCGCTCGCGGCGCACCCCGAGCTCGAGGCGTTTCGCCCGGAGCCGTTCTCGACCCGCGATCGGCGCGCGCTCCACGACGAGGCGAGGAGCGTCGTCGTGGACGGGCTCGCGCTCCTCCGGCGGCGGCGCGAGCTCGTCCCGCCGGAGGCGCGGGCCCGCGCCGGCGAGATCCTCGCGGCCGAGGAGGCGCTCGTGGCCGGGCTGCGCTGGGTTCTCGATCGGCCGCTCACGGCCCGCCGGACGCGCACCCACGGCGACTACCACCTCGGCCAGGTCCTCTGGACCGGGAGCGACTTCGTCATCATCGACTTCGAGGGGGAGCCGGCGCGTCCGCTCGCCGCGCGCCGCGCCAAGAGCTCGCCGCTTCGCGATGTCGCGGGGATGATCCGGTCGTTCCACTACGCCGCCCACCAGGCGCTCGCGGCGCGCGCCGGGAGCGCGAGCGCGGAGCGGTGGGCGGCGGGCTGGTACCGCTGGGCCTCCGGGGCCTTCCTGCGCGCCTACCTCCAGTGGGCGCGCCCTGCGAACGTCCTGCCCGCGGACCGCACGGAGTTGCGCCTCCTCCTCGACCTGCACCTCACCGAGAAGGCGTGTTACGAGCTTGCGTACGAGCTGAACAACCGGCCCGACTGGGTGGGGCTCCCGCTGCAAGGGCTCGCCGAGATCGCCGGCGCGGCGCCGAGCGCGCCGGAACGGGAGGCGATCGTGCCGAAGAAGGGATCGAGCCAGACGCCGCCCGAGGCCGCGCGACAGGTCGGCGCGCCGCCGCGGCCGAGGCCCACCGACGTGGTCCCGGCCGGTGGGCCGGGCGACGCGGACCAGCACCTGTGGAACGAGGGCACGAACCATCGCGCCTACCGCACGATGGGAGCGCACCCGGGCGCGATCGACGGCGTCGAGGGGACGTCGTTCGCGGTGTGGGCGCCGAACGCAGAGCGCGTGAGCGTCATCGGCGACTTCAACGGCTGGGACAAGGAACGCCACGCGCTCCGGCCGCTCGGCGGCTCCGGCATCTGGCAGGGCTTCCTGCCCGGCGTGAAGCAGGGCGCCGTCTACAAATACCACCTGCGCTCGCGGGTGCGCGGCTACGCGGTGGACAAGGCGGACCCGTTCGGCTTCATGCACGAGACCGCGCCGGGAACGCAGTCGATCGTGTGGGACCTCGGGTACGCGTGGGGCGACGAGGCGTGGATGCGCTCGCGGCGCGAGCGGAACGGGCTGCAGAGCCCGATGAGCGTGTACGAGGTCCACCTCGGCTCGTGGCGCCGCATCCCGGAGGCCGTGAACCGCTCCCTCACGTACCGGGAGATCGCGCCGCTCCTGGCCGACTACGCGGCGTCGATGGGCTTCACGCACGTGGAGCTCCTGCCCATCGCGGAGCACCCGTTCTACGGTTCGTGGGGGTACCAGAGCACGGGCTACTTCGCGCCCACGAGCCGCTACGGGACGCCGCAGGATTTCATGTTCCTCGTCGACACGCTCCACCAGCGCGGCGTCGGCGTCATCCTCGACTGGGTGCCGTCGCACTTCCCGACGGACGAGCACGGGCTCGCGTACTTCGACGGCACGCACCTCTTCGAGCACGCGGATCGCCGGCAGGGTCATCACCCGGACTGGGACAGCTTCATCTTCAACTACGGCCGGAACGAGGTCCGCAGCTTCCTGCTCTCGAGCGCGATGCTCTGGCTCGACGCCTACCACGTGGACGGGCTGCGCGTGGACGCGGTCGCCTCGATGCTCTACCTCGACTACTCGCGGAAGGCGGGCGAGTGGATCCCCAACGAGTACGGCGGGCGGGAGAACCTCGAGGCCATCGCGTTCCTCCGCCGGTTCAACGAGGTCGTCTACGCGGAGCACCCGGACGTCCAGACGGTCGCGGAGGAGTCCACCTCGTGGCCGATGGTGTCGCGCCCGATCTACGTGGGCGGGCTCGGCTTCGGGATGAAGTGGGACATGGGTTGGATGCACGACACGCTGGCGTACATGCAGAACGACCCCATCTTCCGGAAGTTCCACCACAACGAGATCACGTTCCGGACGATGTACGCGTTCTCGGAGAACTTCGTCCTCCCGCTCTCGCATGACGAGGTCGTGCACGGGAAGCGAAGTCTCCTCGACCGGATGCCCGGCCAGGATCGCGAGAGGTTCGCGAACCTGCGTCTCCTGTACGGCTACATGTGGGCGCAGCCCGGGAAGAAGCTCCTCTTCATGGGTGGCGAGATCGCGCAGGGGCAGGAGTGGGGACACGACCGCAGCCTCGACTGGCACCTGCTCGGGCGCGAGGAGCACGCCGGCGTGAAGACCTGGGTCGAGGACCTGAACCGCCTGCTCCGGGCGGAGCCGGCGCTGCACGCGCGCGACTTCGACCCGGGTGGCTTCGAGTGGGTGGACTGCACGGACGCGGACTCGAGCGTGCTCTCGCTCCTGCGCAAGGGCCGCGCCGGCGATCCCGAGATCCTGGTCGTGCTCAACTTCACGCCCGTCGCGCGCGCGAGCTACCGCGTCGGCGTCCCGCGCGGCGGCTTCTGGAAGGAGATCCTGAACAGCGACGCGCCCCGCTACGGCGGGAGCGGGTGGGGGAACCTCGGAGGCCAGGAGGCCGCGCCGGTGGGCGCGCACGGCCGGCTCCACTCGCTCGCCCTCACGCTCCCGCCGCTCTCGGCGGTGTTCCTGAAGCACGACCCGCGAACGTGACGCGCCCGCTCGTCCGCGTCGAGGACGGCGCGCTCCCCGGGGCGCTCTTCGCGCGGCTCGCGCGCGCCGTCCGTGCGCTCGGGTCCGAGCGGCTGCGCGACACCTACCAGACCACCTTCTGGTTCGACCTCGGCCCGCCCGCGGCGATTCCGGAAGAGGCCATCCTCGCGCTGCGCGCGCGCGTCCCGAGGCCGCCCCGCGGCGACTTCGCGGGCGTGGAGTGGTGGCTCTCGCGCATGCGGACGAGCGACGTCAGGGTGGATTTCCACCGGGACCGCGACGAGGTGCTGTTCGAGCGCACCGGGAGGACGTTGCACCCGGCAGCCGGCTCGGTGCTCTTCCTGAACCGCTGCCGCGGCGGGTTCCTCGCCGTCCTCGACGCGCCCCCCGACGGCGCGAACCCCGCCTGCGCTCCGGACGACTTCGACGCCGACCTCGTGAGGCCCATGCCGAACCGCTTCGCGCTCTTCCCCGGCGGCGCGACCCACGGCGTCCTCGACGCGAACGGCGACATCCCGCACGGCCGGCTCGCGAAGGCGACGCCGCTGCGGCTCGCGCTCGTGATGAACTGGTGGAGGCGGCGGCCCGCCGGCGTGCCGCGCTTCCGGGACGCGCGCATGTACGAGGCGTTGCGCGTCCGCGGCGAGCGGGGCGTGGCTCGCGTGCCCGGAGAGGACGCAGCCGGGCGAGCCGCCGCCGGGCCGCCGGGGCGCTCGTCGCCGCGTCCAGCTCGACGCCCTTTCGCGCGCCGTCTGGAACGGTGTATGGCTACGCCCCATGAAAACGCTCACTGAGCTCAGCGGCACCCTGATCCGGATGGCGGCGTCGGCGATCGCGGAGGCAAGACGATCGCTCCCGGCCGAGGCGCCGCCGCCCCCGCCCGCGGCGGAGGCGACCCCAAGCGCCGCCCCAGACGCGCCGAGCGGAGCCGCGGAAGCGCCCGCTGCCGCCGAGGCGGCCCCCGCTGCGACGGAAGCGGCGTCCGGTGCCGCGGAAGCGGCGCCCGCTGCGGCGGAGACGGCGCCCGCGGCCGTGCCCGCGGAGGCGAAGGGACGCGCGGTCGAGGTCGAGAGCGAGG
>DASWDS010000160.1:0-3118 GCA_036395165.1 Anaeromyxobacteraceae bacterium
CGGGACCGTGGCTCGCCACAGACTCGAGCTGGCTCACGTGGTTCGACGCACGGTTGCAGGAGGACGCGGACGCGCAGGGGGCAGCGCTGGTCGAAGCGGGCGGTGGAACGGGGCAGCCGCTGGATCTCGCGCCGGTCGCGAGCGCGCTCGCCTCCTACCTCGCGAACCCGGTGTCCGCCGACGGCGGCGTCGCGGACGGCGGGGCGGACGGCGGGGCGGACGGTGGCGGCGCGGTCGTGAACCCGACCCCCGGCCCCGGCGGACCCCTCGTGAACTCGAAGCAGCACCTCGGCTGCTCCTGCGGGAGCCCTGGCCTCACCGCGCTCGTGCTCGTGCCCGCCCTGCTCGCGCTGCGGCGGCGAACGCGCAGGCAACGCACTGCCCGATTGGATTGAGCCCGAGCCCGAGTCCGAGCCCCAGCCCGAGCCCGGCGTCCTTCGGGCGCGGGCGCTGATGATTCGTCGCATCGTGCGCCGCCGAACCGACCAAATCCCGACACTCGGGACATGCTCTGGGAGCCCTGGCAATGAAGGAGGGCGGGACCGCGCCGGCGGCTGGCGACCGCCGGCGGGCGTGCTCGCGAGGCGGCGCCGCGCGTCCGAGACGGGCCCGCGTGATCGGCTTACCGGGGGCGCGACGAGCGCGCCGGCTCATCCCGCCGCGCCGCCGCTCTTCCGTCGACTTCCCCTGGCGGAAGTACTTTCACCCGCGCGGGGCTCCTCGCGCCGGAAGCGCGCCATGTGCGCGCGGCCGAACGTCTGCTCTGCGTGAAACCAGTTATGGGGCCTGCAGGCGACCCGCACGTTGTCGACCGTCGAAGCGCCGCCGAGCGCCGCGGGTTCGATGTGGTCGAACTCAAGCATGAAGGTGCTGCCACAGCGCCGGCCGTCCGGGCCGATCCAGGCGCAGCGGCCCTGGTCCCTTTCCCAGACCTGTCGCTTCACCTCGGCCGGTATGGTGTCGCGCGCTGCCGGCCGCTCCTCGGCGTCGGCGGACGCGGCGACTTCGGCTTTCGGGCGGGCTCGACCGCGCCCTTGCGCTTCCCGTGCTTCTGGATGGCGCACTGGATCGGCCTCGCGCAGCACGGCCACGACATCTCCGTTCGAAATTTTGTGGGAGAGGAGCTTCTTGAGCTCGTCGAGCTCGCGCTTGAAGGCGGCGTCGACCTTGACGTGAATGGAATAGGTGTCCTCGGCCACCGGGCGGATCGTGGCACGCGGCTCAGGAAGAGGCGCCGTACCGGGCCTCCGGGAAGAGCCCTGGCGGCCTCGCCGTCGCATTTTTCGGAGGGGTGGTTTGGAGGTGCTCCGGCTCGCCTCTGCGCGCTCGGGGCGGCGCGCGGCGGCCTTCCTGGGCTCGTTCTCGCAGCAGACGCCGCTCGGGAGCCCGAAACAGAGAAACCCGAAGTCAAGCATCGTTCACGCTCAGTTGGGTCGTCCGATGAGAGTAGCGAGCGCGAGCGGGCGGGTCGCATGCGTGGGCAGCGCGAACCGTCGTGAGCCGATCATGCGGAGCCGCCTCGAACACGCCGAAGCCGCCTCGCGAGCACCGTCCGCAGAACGACGACGACCGCGGCCGCAGCGCCGCGCGCCAAGCGGCATCGCCCTTCACTGCCGAAGCCGCGTCTCCCGCCAGCACCGCCGCCCCAGGCAAGGGCCAGGTCGGCATCGTACGCGAGCGCCGAGTTCCCTATGTGACGAATCATGAGGCGCGGGCTCGTTCACGGGACGAGCACAACCCCGCGGCGCAATCACGGCGTGAAGCGATAGCCGAACCCGCGCACCGTCTGCAGGTGCCGCGGGTTCTCCGCGTCGTCGCCGATGTGGGCGCGGAGCCGGGCGACGAAGTTGTCCACCGTGCGCGCCGTCCCGGTGTAGCGCGCGCCCCACACCGCCTGCATGAGCTGCTCGCGGCTGTAGACGCGACCCGGGTGCGCGACGAAGAAGGCGAGCAGGTCGAACTCGCGGGCGGTGAGCCCGACCGGCCGCCCGCCGAGCGTCAGCCGGCGCGCGACGAGGTCCACCTCCGCCTCGCCGAAGCGCCTCGCCGGCGGCTCGCTCGCGTCGCCCCGGCGCCGCCCGCCCCGGCGCAGCGCCGCCGAGATGCGCGCCAGGAGCTCCTTCAGCGAGAAGGGCTTCACGATGTAGTCGTCCGCGCCGAAGTCGAGGCCGGCCACCTTGTCCCCCTCCTGCCCCTTCGCGGAGAGGATGAGGATGGGCACCTCCTTGTCGGTCTCGCGGAGCGCCTTGATGAGATCGAGCCCGCCCAGCTTCGGCAGCATGACGTCCACGAGGAGCAGGTCCGGGTGCTCGGTGCGCGCGAGCGCCAGCCCGGCCTCGCCGTCCATCGCCGAGCGCACCGCGTAGCCCTCCATGCCGAGGTTGAGCTGGAGCCCTCGGAGGATCGAGGGGTCGTCCTCGACCACGAGGATCTTCCCCTTCATGCCGCCCTGCCCTCCGTCGACTCCGCCGGGAGCGCGATGGTGAAGGCCGCCCCGTGGCCCGGCTCGGACGAGACCGTCACCTTCCCGCCGTGCGCCTTCACGATGTGCTTCACCATCGAGAGCCCGAGCCCCGAGCCCTCGATGGTGCGGTCGAGGGGATCCTTCGCCCGGTAGAACTTCTCGAAGATGCGCTTCTGGTCCGGCGCGGTGATGCCGGGGCCGTTGTCGGAGATGGTGAGGAGCACCGTCGGCCCGGCCAGGCGTGCGCTCACGGTGATCTTCTTCTCCGGCCCGGTGTACTTGTGCGCGTTCTGGAGCAGGTTCAGGAGCGCGTCCCCGAGCGCGTCGCGATCGACCCACACGCGCGGCAGGTCCTTGGGGATGTCGCGAGTCACCTCGGCCGGTTGGTGGAGGAGCTGCGGCTCGAGCGCGGAGAGGGCCTCGTCCACGAGGCTGCCGACGTCGCACTTCTCGAAGGTGTAGCTGCGCCCCTTCGACTCCATGCGCGCCCAGTCGAGGAGGCGGTTGATGAGGCTGGAGAGCCGCGCCACCTCCTCGGAGATGATCGCGAGCGCTTCGGCCTCGCGCGCCGGGTCGTCGCGCAGGCGGCCCATCTGCAGCGTCTCGACGAACATGCGGATGCTGGTGAGCGGGGTGCGCAGGTCGTGCGACACC
>DASWDS010000161.1:0-8575 GCA_036395165.1 Anaeromyxobacteraceae bacterium
CTCTTCCTCCCGCGCAACTCGATCCTGGCCGTCTTCGTGGCCGACAAGCGCAACGACGTCGGCGGGTCGATCCACTGGGGCGCGCTGCGCAACCTCTCCCTCGACGGCGACTACCACCTCCTCCTCGAGGAGGACGGGCGAGGGCACTGGGGGCGCGTGAAGGGCGCCTACCACCCGGGCGGCCCCGACAAGACGGTCGGCGCGGAGCTGTCGCTCCTCAAGAATTCCAACGCCGCCTCGGGCATCAACGACAACGGCTACAAGCTCGCGCGCCTGTTCGGCGCGACGCCGCTCCCGTTCCTGCGGGAGGTGCTGTTCACGGCCGATCTGCAGGGCTACTTCTTCGACAAGGACGTGAACGGCGAGCGCAGGTCGCTCGCTGCCACCGCCACCTTGGCCTACGAGCTCGTGCGCGGCTGGCGCGCGGCGGTGGCCGGGACGGCGGGTTCCACCCCGTACCTGGAGCGCCAGTTCGAGATCATGGCCAAGCTCGTCTACGACCAGACTTACGCGATCCGGGAGGTGCGGTGATGCGCGCCTTCCGCCTGACGCTGCTCCTCGTCGCCGCCGGCCTCCTCGCGGCGTGCCACGGCGCCCGCCCGGTCTCCACGCCGGCGGAGGCGCCTCGGGCTAGCGCCTTCCCGCACGAGAAGCACGGCGGCTTCGACTGCGTCGACTGCCACACCGGGATCCCGAGCGCGACCGCGCTCGGCCAGGCCAAGCTGCCTGGCGTCGTGAAGTGCAAGGAGTGCCACGACCTCGACAAGATGAAGCCCGCGGATCGCGCCTTGTACACCCCGCCGGTCCGCACGGCGCGCGAGCACCAGATCACCTTCAGCCACGTCCAGCACCTCAAGATCGTGAAGGCGAAGGAGCTGAACGACGTCTGCAAGACCTGCCACAAGGACGAGCAGCTGCCGGAGGCGGGCCAGGTGCGCGATCCGACGCCGGAGATGCAGTCCTGCACGGCCTGCCACTACCACGGCAAGCAGGTGGCGGAGGCGAAGTGCACCCCGTGCCACGTCAGCCTGCGCCGGTACCCGCTGAAGCCGATCGAGGCGCTCGCGGGCTTCTCGCACCAGGGCAACTGGATCCGCGAGCACGGCATCCTGTCGAAGAACTCGGCGGCGACCTGCGCGCAGTGTCACGACCAGACGCTCTGCGCCAACTGCCACGCGACGTCGACGGTGCCCTTCCGGACCGAGATCCAGTTCCCCGAGCGCGTCGAGGCGAACTTCATCCACCGCGGCGACTACGTCTCGCGCCACCAGATCGAGGCCGGCGCCGACCCGGCGAGCTGCCGCAAGTGCCACGGCAGCTTCTTCTGCGACAGCTGCCACAAGGAGCAGAACGTCTCCGGCCGCAACTTCATCGCGGGCGGATCGCCGCGCAATCCGCACCCTGCGGGCTGGGCGTTCAAGGGCTCGGGCGACTTCCACGGCACGGCGGCGAGGCAGAACATCGTGAGCTGCGCCGGCTGCCATGACCAGGGCGCGGCGTCGATCTGCGTGAGCTGCCATCGCGTCCCGGGTCCGGCGGGCGTGAACATCCACGCGAGCAGCTTCCTCTCGAAGCACAAGCACTCCGACATCGCGAAGAACGCGGTGTGCCTCGCCTGCCACTCGCCTTAGCGCCGGCGAGCGCGTGACGTGACGAGAGCCCCGGCCGAGAGGCTGGGGCTCTTCTTTTGCGGTCGGGGTTCGTCGCCCCCTCCCCCGCTCGCGGGGGAAGGGCCAGGGAGAGGGGGACGAAGTCCTACTTCCCGAGCGCGGCGAGCAGCTTGTCCCAGATCCCACCGAACGCGCCGTTCGACATCGCGACGACGACGTCGCCCGGCTTCGCGCTGGCGGCGACGCCCTCCACGATCTCCTCCACGGTCGCACAGGCGTGCGCGGGCGGACCCGAGGCGGCGATCTCGCGCGCCAGGCGGTCCACGTCGAGCCGCTCGCTCTCGGGCACGCGATCGGTGGGGGCGGGACGCAGGATGAAGACCTCGGCCGCGCTGGGCCACGCCGTGACGTACGCTTGCTGGTGCAGGTTGCGGCGGCTCGTGTTGGACCGCGGCTCGAAGCAGGCCAGGATGCGGCCGGCCGGGAAGGAGCCGCGGATCGCCTGCAGCGTCTTCGCCACGGCGGTGGGGTGGTGGGCGAAGTCGTCCACCACCGTCACGCCGCGCGCCACGCCGCGCACCTCCTGCCGCCGCTTCACGCCCTTGAAGGCGGCGAACCCCGCCGCGATCTCCTCCGGCGCGAGCCCGAGCCGGGTGGCGGTCGCCGCGACGCCGAGCGCGTTCTCGACGTTGTGCGCCCCGCCCACCGCGAGGTGCGCGCGCAGGAGCTTCCGCCCGCGGCGCACGAGGTCGAAGCGCGCGCCGTCGGGCGCGAGCTCGAGGTGGCGCGCCTCCCAGTCCGCGCGGGCGCCCATGGCATACGTCTCCACCTCGCAGCGGGCGCGCTTCGCGATCCGCAGCACGCTCTCGTACGCCGCGCAGGCGGCGAGGAACCCGTCGGCGCCGAGGATGTCGACGAAGCGCTCGAAGGCGCTCTCGTAGTGCGCCTCGTCGCGGTAGATGTCGGCGTGGTCGAGCTCGCAGCTCGTGAACACCGCCGTGCGCGGGTGGTAGTGGAGGAACTTCGGGCCCTTGTCGAAGTAGGCGGTGTCGTACTCGTCGCCCTCGACGACGAAGTGCGGGCCCTGGCCGAGCCTGAAGTTCGACTCGAAGTCGCGCGTGACGCCGCCGACGAGGAACGAGGGATCGCGGCCGGCGTGGTGGAGGAGCGCGCCCATCATCGCGGTGGCGGTGGTCTTCCCGTGCGTGCCGACCACGACCACGCCGTGCCGCGGCGCGATGAAGAGGTCGCCGAGCGCCTGGGGGAACGACACGTGGGCGAGCCCGCGCTCCCGCATCGCGGTCGCCTCGGGGTTCACCGCGCGCACCACGTTCCCGACCACGACGAGGTCGGGGCGCGCGCGCTCCAGGTTCTCCGCGCGGTAGGGCGTCATCACCTCGATGCCCCAGCGCGCGAGCTGGGTGGACATCGGCGGATAGACGTTCTCGTCCGACCCGGTGACGTCGTAGCCCGCCGCCTTCAGCATCCCGGCGAAGGAGCCCATGCCGGTGCCCGCGACGCCGATGAGGTGGATGCGCTTCACGCCCGCGTAGTCCATATGGTGTCTAGATCCCCAGCCCCTGGGCGACCGCGTCGTGGAACCGCGCCCGGAAGGCGTTGATGCGCTGCTTGTCGGCGCCGTCCGGGTGGACGTGGTTCGTGAGGAGGGCGCACACCACCTCGCGATCGAGGTCCACCCACAGCGAGCACCCCGTGAACCCGAGGTGCCCCACCGCGCCGCGCGGGCCGCGGCCGAGACGCGTCCCGAGCGTCGTCTTCTCGCGCGAGGGCGTGTCCCAGCCCAAGGCGCGCTCGCTCCCCGGCGTGGCGTCGCGGGCGAGGAAGCGCGCCGCCGTCTCCGCGCGGAGCCACCGCGAGCGCCCCGCCGCGGCGTCGAGCCACGCCTGTCCCAGCGCCGCCACGTCGGCGGCCGTCGAGAAGAGGCCGGCGTGGCCCGCGACCCCGCCCATCGCGAAGGCGTTGTCGTCGTCCACCTCGCCGCAGGCGACGCCGCGCTCGGGCGTCCGCCGCGTCGCGACGAACGCGCTTCGCCGGCGCGCCGGATCGCGGGCCGGCACGAACGAGGTGCTCGCGAGCCCGAGGGGCCGCGCCACCCGGGTGTCGAAGAGCGCGTCGAGCGGCGCCCCCGCGGCCGCTTCGAGGACGGCGCCGAGGACGATGAAGCCGAGATCCGAGTAGACGGCGCGCGTCCCGGGCGCCGCGTCGAGCGGCGTGACGGCGGCCGCCGCCACGACCGAGTCACGGCCGCGCGCGGCGGCGTGGAGCGGCCGCCAGGCGGGGAAGCCCGCCGCGTGCGCGAGCAGGTGACGCACGGTGACAGGGGCCTTCTCGCCCGCGAGCGCGGCGAGCCAGCGCGCGGCGGGGGCGTCGAGCTCGAGCGCGCCGGCCTCGGCGAGGAGCGCCGCCAGCGACGCGGTGGCCATCACCTTCGTGAGCGACGCGACGTCGAACAGGTCGCCGGCGCCGAGCGCGCGCGGCTCGGGCACGACCTGCGCCGCGCCATGGAAGCTCGCGTGCGCCGGCGCCCCCTTCGCGAGGACGACCGCGGACAGGCCCGGCGCGACCCCCTCGCGCCGCCCCGCCTCCAGCGCGGCGAGGACGGGGGCGAGCGTCATGCCCCCGGCCCCTGCTGGATCCCCTGGTCGAAGACGAGCCGCGGCGGGCCCTCGTCGCCCGGGCCGGGCGCGACCAGCGTCACGATGGCGCCGAGCGGCAGCGCGAAGTTCGCGGCCTCGTGACCTGCCGGCAGGCCCTCGATGGCGGGGACGCCGAGCCCGCGTACCAGCTCGCGCACCGTGTCGGCGCCGCGGACCGCCCCGTCGTCGCACCCGGTCAGCTGTCCGACGCACACCGCGCGCACGCCCTCGAGCGCGCCGGCGAGGCGGAGCTGGGTGAGGTACCGATCGAGCCGGTACGGCTTCTCGGCGACGTCCTCGATGAAGAGGACGGCGCCCGCGAGCCGCGGCAGCCACGGCGTCCCGCACAGGTGCGCGAGCATCGCGAGCGATCCGCCCAGGAGCGCCCCCGACGCCCGGCCGGCGCGGATGACGCCGGTCGCCTCGCAGCCCGCGGCGTGCCCGAAGAGGAGCGATCTCAGGTGCTCGCGCGCGGCGGGCGGCGCCGAGCCGAGCGTGCTGACGAGCGGCCCGTGGACGGTCACGAGGCCGGCGCGATTCAGCGCGGCGTGGATGGCGGTCGCGTCCGAGAAGCCCACCACCCACTTCGGCGGGTGGAGCAGGCGGGCGGTCTCGAGGCTGGGCAGGATCCTCATCGCGCCGTAGCCCCCGCGCGCGCAGAAGAGGGCGCGAGCGTCGAGATCGCTCGCCGCCTCGCGCCACTCCTCGAGCCGCCGCGCGTCGTCACCGGCGAGATAGCGGTCGCGCGCAGTCACGTCCGGCCGCATGCGCACGTCGAGCCCGAGCTCGTCCCGCAGGACGGCCACGCCGCGCTCCAGCGCCTCCGGATCCACCGGGCCGGACGGAGCCACCACGCGCACGACGTCGCCAGGCCGGAGGGGAGCGGGGAAGATCAAGCCGCCGCAGGATAGCGCCGCGGGCGCGGGCGCGCGAGGCGGACGCGCGGGCTCGCGCGCGCCTCACGCCCTGCCAGGCGACCCCCCCATTCGGTGCACTTTCCTCATTGACACCTACGCGGGAGCCTTTCTACTTACGTTTTCCTTATCCTTTCGACCAGGAGCCCGCGATGAGCGACAAGCGCCCCACCCTCGAAGGCGAAGTCTTCTACCCGTCCGCGGAGGTCGTCGCGAACGCGCGCGTCAAGGACTGGGACACGCTCGCACGGCGCGCGAAGGAGGACCCGGACGCCTTCTGGGGCGCGGAGGCGGAGGAGCTCGAGTGGTACAAGCGGTGGGACAAGGTCCTCGACGACTCGAACAAGCCCTTCTTCAAGTGGTTCGCCGGCGGGCAGACGAACATCGTCCTCAACTGCCTCGACCGCCACCAGAAGACCTGGCGAAAGAACAAGCTCTCGCTGGTGTGGGTGGGCGAGAAGGGCGACGTCCGCACCTACTCGTACTTCGCGCTCAACCGCGACGTCTCGAAGTTCGCGAACGTCCTGAAGGCGATGGGCGTCAAGAAGGGCGACCGCGTCACCATCTACATGCCGCGCATCCCCGAGATCGTGATCGCGATGCTCGCGACCGCGAAGATCGGCGCCATCCACTCCGTCGTCTACGGCGGGTTCAGCGTGGACGCGCTGCAGGGCCGGATCGAGGACTCCGAGTCGAAGGTCGTCGTGACCGCCGACGGCGGATTCATGAACGGGAAGGTGGTCGAGCTCAAGAAGACGGTCGACGAGGCGGTCCGTCGCGCCCCCACCGTCGAGACCGTCATCGTGGTCCAGCGCACCGGCCACGAGGTGAAGATGGAGGCGGGCCGCGACTACTGGTACCACGACCTCATGAAGCTCCCGCTCGCGACGGGCACCTGCGCGACCGAGGTGATGGACAGCCACGAGCCGCTCTACATCCTCTACACCTCGGGCACGACCGGGAAGCCGAAGGGGATCATCCACGGCCACGCCGGCTACATGGTCGGCATCTACTCCACGCTCAAGTACGTGTTCGACGTGAAGGACGAGGACCGCTACTGGTGCGCCGCCGATCCTGGCTGGGTGACCGGCCACAGCTACATCGTCTACGGCCCGCTCTTGTGCGGCGCGACGACGTTCATGTACGAGGGCGCGCCGAGCTATCCGTATCCGAACCGCTGGTGGCACCTCGTCGAGAAGTACGGCCTCACCATCCTCTACACGGCGCCTACCGCCATCCGCGGCCTCATGCGCTTCGGCGAGAGCTGGCCCAACCGCCACGATCTCTCCACGCTGCGGCTCCTCGGCTCGGTCGGCGAGCCCATCAACCCCGAGGCGTGGAAGTGGTACCACCGCGTCATCGGCAAGGGCCGCTGTCCCATCATGGACACCTGGTGGCAGACCGAGACGGGCATGTTCATGATCACGCCCGTCCCGACCATGCCGCTCAAGCCGGGCTCCGCGACGCGGCCCTTCTTCGGACAGGAGGCGGAGATCCTCGACGACGCCGGGAAGCCGGTGCCCGACGGCGAGGAGGGCTTCCTCGTCATCAAGAAGCCGTGGCCGGCGATGATGACGACCATCTTCAAGGACCCCGATCGCTACGTGAAGGGGTACTGGTCGAAGTATCCGGGGAAGTACCAGGCCGGCGACTCGGCGAAGCGCGACAAGGACGGGTACTTCTGGGTCATCGGCCGGACCGACGACGTCATCAAGGTGGCGGGCTACCGGCTCGGCACCGCCGAGATCGAGAGCGCGCTCGTCGCGCATCCAGCCATCGCCGAGGCGGCCGTCATCGGCCTCCCCCACGAGGTGAAGGGGAACGCGATCCACTGCTATTGCCTCCTGCGCCAGGGCTTCAAGCCGTCCGACGCGCTCGCCGACGAGGTGAAGCAACACGTCGCGACGCACATGGGCCCCATCGTCCGCCCGGAGAAGGTGACGTTCGTCGACTCGCTCCCGAAGACGCGCTCGGGGAAGATCATGCGGCGCGTGCTGAAGGCGCGCGCGCAGGGCCTGCCGGAAGGCGACATCTCCACGCTCGAGGAATAGCCGGCGCGCCGCGACCTCGTTTTCATTGCGCCCATCCCGCGCGCGGGCGATGATGGGTGCGCCCGTGTCTCACTCATGGTGCGGCCCCGGCGCCTGGCCGGGCCACTCGAAAGGAACCGCATGCGCAGGCTCATCCTCTCCGTCCTGGCGCTGTCGCTCGCCTCCGGCGCACGCGCCCAGGACCCGAAGACCGACGACGAGAAGACGCTGTACTCGATCGGCGTCCTCATCGCGAAGCAGCTCGAGGTCTTCAACCTCGCGCCCGCGGAGCTCGAGCAGGTGAAGCGTGGGCTCAACGACGCGTCGGGCGGCAAGAAGCTCGTCGCGGAGCCGGAGCAGTACCAGCAGAAGATCAACCAGCTCGCGCAGGCGCGCATGAAGGTGTCGGCGGAGAAGCAGAAGGAGAAGTCGAAGGACTTCCTCGACAAGGCCGCCAAGGAGAAGGGCGCCCAGAAGACGGCGTCCGGCCTCGTCTACGTGCCGGTCAAGGAGGGCGCGGGCGCGCAGCCGAAGGACGCCGACACCGTCAAGGTGCACTACACCGGCACGCTCACCGACGGGAAGGTGTTCGACAGCTCGGTGAAGCGCGGCCAGCCCGCCGAGTTCCCGCTGAACCAGGTCATCAAGTGCTGGACCGAGGGCGTGGCCAAGATGAAGGTGGGCGGGAAGGCGAAGCTCGTGTGCCCCTCCGCCATCGCGTACGGCGACGAGGGCCGGCCGCCCACCATCCCGGGCGGCGCGACACTCGTCTTCGACGTCGAGCTCCTCGACATCGTGAAGAAGTAGGCGCTCGGGTCGAGTCGAACCCAGGTGTGCGCCGGTGGGGCCCCGCTCCGAAAAGGGCGGGGCCCTCGCCTTGTCGCCGGATGGGCCCGGCGCTCGGAAACGTGCCGCCGCGTCGAGCGATCCGGGCCGCCACCGCATCCGCCGGCGTCGCCGAGCCGCTCGTGCAGCAGGGGCCTGCACCTTGCAAGGTGCTGACACGCTGCCGGTGCGCGACTAACGAAGCGGGAACGTTCGGGGCGGGTGCGCGTCGGACCTGTTCACCATGACTCGGCGACGCAAGCACCGAACTGGAGCTTCCATGCGATCGCAGGCCCGCACCTCGCCTACGGCGCCGACCGGCGCGTCCGGCGGTCGTTCGCGCGCCGCAGCCGAGCGCCGCGTGCAGCCAGGCCGGCTCCACGGCCAGGTCCTCGACGCGGAGAGCGGCGAGCCCGTGCGGGACGCCGCGGTGACGCTCGCCGAGACGTCGGGCGCGCCGGCTCGCGCGCGCTGCGCCGCCGCCGACGAGCACGGCCGCTTCACGATCCCGGTGCCGCGGGCCGCCGATGCGCTGCTCG
>DASWDS010000162.1:0-3944 GCA_036395165.1 Anaeromyxobacteraceae bacterium
GGGACCGGCGGCGCGGCGGCGGCGGCCGGCGTGGCCAGGATGCGCTCCGCGGGAGCGGGCGGCACCTCCGGCTCCACCGGCACGCCGGCCAGGTCGGCGAGCTCGACGACGAGCCCGGGGACGCTCTCCGCGGCGTCGGCCGGAGCGCTGCGGGCCGACGCGAGGCCGAGCAGGAGGAGCGAGGCGACGATGGCGCGCGCCCGCTCGGGCGAGACCCCGGGGTCGGCGAAGAACGCGTCGAGCGTCGTGAGCGCCTGCAGGCGATCGACGAGCGCCGCCTCCGCGCCGGTCCAGCCGAAGGCCGAGGCGAGCTGGCGGTACCCCGGAGCGAGCGCGATGGGGCCCTCCGCGACCGGCTGCAGCGCCGAGATGACGAGCGGCGCGGCCTGCGGCTTCTCGAGGGCCTCGACGATCGCCTTGAGCGGCGAGATGCGGATGCCTCGCGTCCACTCCGGGACGGGCTCGGCCGCGTCGAACACGAAGCGCCCCGACGCGAGCGCCGCCACCTGCGTGAGGTAGCCCGCCTGCTGCTCGGAGAGCGCGGAGTCGACCTGCTCGCGCGTGGCGGCGCCCATCTCGACGAGCACGTCCCCCTGGTGCCGGCCGCTGCGCGCCATCTCGGCGAGGCTCCTGCCGAGCGCGTCCACGTCGATCACGCCCGCCGCGAGGAGCGCCTGCCCGAGCGGCTTGAAGCCGCGGAACGACTGGGCGCCGACGGGGATGCCATCGCGCACGAAGACCCGCGACGACCCGTTCCCGTGGTCGACGGTGAGGACGCCGGTCGCGCGCTGGTTCAGGGCCTCGATCAGGACCGCCGCGAGCGGGACCTCCGCCAGGTCGCCAGGCGCTTCGAGGAAGGACATCGGAGGCCGGCATCTTACCCCGAGGCCACGCGGAGCGCCTCGTACAGGCCGATCCCGACCGCGGTCGCGAGGTTGAGGCTCCGCTGGCCGGGCAGGAGCGGGATGCCCACGCACCGGCCCGGGTAGGCGTCGAGCAGCGCCGGCGGGAGCCCGGCGTCCTCGGCTCCGAAGACGAGGAGGTCGCCGGGCGCGAAGCGAGCCTCGAAGACGCTCCGCGTCGCTCGCCCGGTGAAGAGGTGCAGCTTTTGGATTTGACCGCGGACGACGCGAGCCTCAAATTCGGGCCACCCGGCGTGGACCTCGGGCGCGAGGGAGGCCCAGTAGTCGAGGCCCGCACGGAGCAGCGATCTCTCGTCGAGCGAGAAGCGGATGGGCCCGACGAGGTGCAGCCGGGAGCCGGTCACCGCGCATGTACGTGCGACATTGCCGGTGTTGGGCGGGATTTGGGGGCTGACGAGCACCACGTTGAGGGGTGGATCGGGTGGGACGAGCGAGGGCATGGCCGGCATCGGTATCGTGAACAACCCGCTGTCCCGGCGCAACCTGCGCGCGCCGGAGACGGCGCGGCGGCTGCGGGCGTTGCTCGACGGCGAGGGCGAGGTGGCCGACGCCGCGACGCGCGAGGAGCTCCTGCGCGCGGTGGAGCGGTTCCGGACGCGCGGGATCGACGTCCTCGCCGTGAACGGCGGCGACGGCACCGGCCACATCGTCCTCACGGCGTTCGCCGAGGCCTACGGCTCCACGCCACTGCCGCCGGTGGCGCTCCTGCGCGGCGGCGCCATGAACACCGTCGCCGACGCCCACAAGGTGCGGGGCTCGCCCGAGTCGATCCTGAAGGCGCTGCTCGAGCGGCGCCGCTCCGGCGCGCCGGTGCGGACGGCCGAGCGCGACCTCCTGTCGGTCGAGGCCGACGGCGCGCCGCGCCGCTGCGGCTTCCTCTTCGGCACCGGCGCGGTCGTCACGTTCCTCGACGCCTACTACCGCACGGCGTACCCCAGGCCTGCGACCGCGGCGGCGCTCCTCGTTCGGGCGGTCGGCTCGGCGCTGGTGGGAGGCAGCTTCGCGGCAGCCCTCACCGCCCGCGAGGCGCTGCGTGTGACCTCCGACGGCGACGAGTGGCCGGACGAGCCGTACCTGGCGGTGCTCGCGGGCGCCGTGCCGGAGATCGGCTTCGGGTTCACGCCGTTCTCCCGCTGCGACGAGCAGCCGGGCTTCTTCCATGCGGTGGGCGTGACGGGCTCGACCCTCCAGGTCGCGGCGCACCTCCCCCAGATCTGGCTCGGCCGGCCGTGGCGGCGTGCGCTGGCGGCGGACGCGGTCGCGCGCGACCTCGTCATCGAAGGCCCGGTGCGCTTCACCATCGACGGCGACCTCTACGAGGCCCGGGAGGAGGTCCGGATCCGCACCGGGCCGCCCGTCCGGCTGGTCGTGCCGTGACTGCGGGTTGACCCTCCTTTCCCGGCGCGGGTACATTCGGCCACCCCTGGGACCCACGCGCATGCGCCTCTCCGCCGCCGGCGACAGCCACGTCGGGCTCCGACGCCGACACAACGAGGACGCGTTCCTGCTCCTCCCCGAGGAGCGGCTCTTCTGCGTGGCCGACGGGATGGGTGGGCACGCCAGCGGGGAGGTGGCGGCCCGCATCGCCGTCGAGGAGATGGCCGAGTTCTTCCGCCTGACCGGCCGCGACGACGAGGTCACCTGGCCCTTCGCCGAGGAGCCCCGCCGCAGCTACCACGAGAACCGGCTCGTCACGGGCGTGAAGCTCGCGAACCAGCGCATCCGCGAGCGCGCCGGCGTGGACGGCCGGCTGCACGGCATGGGCACGACGCTCGTGTGCGCGTGGTTCTCCGAGGACGCGGAGGCGCTCGTGGCGCACGTGGGGGACAGCCGCGCGTACCTGTTCCGCCGCGGCGCGCTCTCGCAGCTCACCGAGGACCACTCGCTGCTGAACGACTACATCAAGGCGCGCCGCCCCAGCGCGGCCGAGATCGACGCCTTCCCGCACAAGAACGTGATCGTGCGGGCGCTCGGGATGCGCGACCAGGTGGAGGTGGACGTGGTGCGCGTCGCGGTCGAGGATGGCGATGTCGTGCTGCTCTGCTGCGACGGGCTCTCCGGGATGGTGCCCGACGAGCGGATCGCGGACATCCTGCGCGGCTGCCGGGGCGACCTCGCGCGCGCCGTGCAGGCGCTCATCGCCGCCGCGAACGAGGCGGGCGGCGTCGACAACATCACCTGTGTCGCGGCGCAGGTCCACGCGGAGCGAATCGCCGGAGGCGGCCCGTGAACGACATCGTCTGGTGGTTCGAGCGGAACGGACAGCAGGCGGGGCCGGTGGCCCTCCCGGCGCTCATCGAGCTCGCGCGCTCCGGGCAGCTCGCGCCCGAGGCGCGGGTGTGGCGCGCTGGGATGGCGGGATGGCAGCCGGCGCGCGCCGTGCCGGAGCTCGCCGCGGCCCTGCCCGCCGCGCCGACACTGCCGCCACCGATCGAGGGCGCCGGCGCCACCCAGCGGCCAGCCGCCGGTGGGACGCTGCCGTCCGGGATGGAGCCCACCTCGACGCTGGCCGTCGTGGGGCTCGGCCTCGTCACCCTCGGCATCTACCCGATGGTGAAGTTCTACCAGGCGGGCATGGCGTACGAGGCGCTCTCCGGCCGGCGCTCGCGCTTCGCGCTCTACTTCTGGCTCTCGATCGGCCTCACGCTGGTCGGCGGCCCGCTCCACGCGCTCGGCGGCATCCCCGGGTTCGCCGCCCACATCGCGGCGATCGTCTTCACGATCCTGACGCTCTTCGAGGTGCTGGCGGTGCGCGGGGAGGTGGTCCGCCGCTGGCGCATCCAGCCCGCGCTCACCCCGGACGGCACGCACAAGGCGCTCTTCGTCGTCGGGCTCTTCACGATCTGGCTCGTGCTCGGGATCGTCCTCCTCGTCGTGCAGGCCGTGAAGTTCTTCGACGACCACCGCGCCCTCGGCGACGCGCTCCGGGCGCAGGCGGCGGCCCCGGGCGCGCTCGCGCCGGGCGCGCCGGCCTAAAACGAGGGTTCGCGATTCGCGTTCGCGAATCGCGCCCTCGTTTAG
>DASWDS010000163.1:0-3708 GCA_036395165.1 Anaeromyxobacteraceae bacterium
CTGTACGCCCTCCTCGCCGAGACCGCGGCGCGCCTCGAGGGCCGCCCCGACGACGAGCGCGCGGTCCGCGCGCACGCGGCGCAGATCGCGGAGGAGGATCTCGGCAGCGCCGACGAGGCGGGAGCGCAGCTCCGCCGTTGCCTCGCGCTCGCGCCGGGCGATCCGGCGACGCTCGCCGCGTTGACGCGCGTCGCGCTGGGCGCCGAGCGGTGGGAGGAGGCCTGCGATCTCCTCCTCGAGCGCGCCGGCCTCGCGCAGGGGCCGGAGCGGGTGGCCCTGCTGGCGCAGCTCGCGGACACGCTGGCCGAGCGGCTGGCGAGCCCCGCAGCGGCCGCGGACGTGTACCGGCAGGCGCTCGACGTCGCGCCGCAGGACGCGCGCCCACGCCTCCTCGCGCGCCTCGGCGCCGCCCTCGACGCGGCCGGGGACCACGAGGGCCAGGCGCGCGCGCTCGACGAGCTCGCCCGGAGCGCCCCCGATCCGGCGGAGGCCGCGCAGGCCGCGCGACGCCGCGCGCGGCTGCAGGCCGACGAGCTCGGCGACCCGCTGGGCGCCGTGACGCACTTCGGGGCGGCGCTGACGGCGCGCGCGGACGACGCCGAGGCGCGCGCCGCGCTGGAGCGCCTCGTCGCGACCGCCGACGCTCCGGTCGCGCGCGCGGCGGCGGAGGCGCTCGTCGAGAGCGCGGAGGCGGCTGGCGATCCCCGCCGGGTCCTGACCGCGCTCGAGGGCCTCGCCGCGGCGGCCCCGGACGCCGCGAGCCGCGCCGCCGCCGAGCGCCGCGCGGCGCGCATCTGGGGCGAGCGGCTCGGGCAGTGGTCGCTCGCCTTCGCGGCGCTGCAGCGCGCGGTGCGCGCGGCGCCGGCCGACGCGGACACGCGCCGCGAGCTGCGCGAGGCCGCCGTGCGCGCCGGCTCGGACGCCGACGCGGCGCGGGCCTACCAGGGGCTCCTCCCCGCGCTCTCGGGCGCGGACGCCGCCGCCGCGTGGCGCGAGCTCGCGCAGCTCGCCGACGAGCGGCTCGCCGATCCCGATCGCGCCACCCACGCGTGGGCGGAGGCGCTCCGCCTCGCCCCCGGCGACACGGCGGCGCTGGCCGCGCTGGCGCGGCTGCACCGCGCGGCGGGCCGCGATCGCGAGCGAGTCGAGGCATGCCTCGCGCTCGCCGAGCGCACCGAGGCCGACGCCGAGCGCCTCGCCTGCTGGCGCGAGGCGGCGGAGGCGCTCGAGAACGCGCTCGGCGATCCCGCGGCCGCCGCCGAGATCTGGGGGCGCGTGGCGGCGCTGGCGCCGGGCGACGCCGCGGCGGACGCGGCGCTGGAGCGGCTGCTCACGATGCTCGATCGCCCCGCCGAGCTGGCGGCGCTCCTCGAGCGACGGCGGGCGCGCCCGGGCGCGGACGGCGACCTGGAGCTGGCGTTCCGGCTGGCCGAGCTGCGCCGGACGCGCCTCGCGGCGCCCGGGGACGCGCTCGCGCTCGTGGCGGCCGTCCTGCGCGCCGATCCGGCTCACGCGGGCGCCCGCGCCGCGCTCGTCGAGCTGGCGGCCGTGCCGGGCGCCGTCGGGCGCGAGGCGCTGGCCATGGCCGACGCGCTCCTGCGCGCGCTCGGCGAGCACGCCGTGCGCGTCCTCGCGCGCGAAAAGCGCCTGGCCGGGATCGAGGAGCCGCTGGAGCGGGCGCGGCTGCACGCCGAGATCCGCGGCATCCACGAGCGCGATCTGGGCCAGCCGGAGCTCGCCTTCGCCGCCGCCGCCCGAGCCTTCCGAGAGGGGGGAGCGTCCGCCGCCGAGGCCGCCCCCGAGCTGGAGCGGCTCGCCGCCGCCACCGGGCTCTTCGACCGCCTCGCCGAGACCTTCGAGGCCGCCGCCGCGGCCGAGAGCGGCGCGGGCGCGCTCGCGCTCCGCCGGCGCGCCGCGCGCCTGCGCGAGGAGCACGGCTCCGACCCCCAGGCTGCGATCGCCGCCTGGGCGCGCGTGCGCGAGGCCGCGCCGGACGACGCGGAGGCGCTGGAGGGGCTCGACCGCCTCTACGCGCGAGCGCGCGAGGCGGAGAAGCTCGCGGAGGTGGTGCGCCGCCGCGCCGCGCTCGCCGAGGGACCGGAGCGCGCGGCGCTCCTCGTGCATCTCGCGGAGCAGCAGGAGGCGCTCGGGGACGGCGACCGCGCCATCGCGGCGGCGGAGGAGGCCCTCGCCGCCGACGCCGCCTGCGCGCCCGCGCTGGCCCTCCTGGCGCGGGCCTACGGCCGCGCCGGCCGCGCCGCCGACCTCGCCAGCGTGCTCGGCGCGCAGGCCGACCTGGCGCGCGACGACGCCGCGCTGCGCCAGCGCCTGCTGCTCGAGCGGGCGCGCCTGCTCGAGGGCGGCGACGGGCGCGCGGCGCTCGAGGCCTACGCCGAGGTGCTCGCCGAGAGCCGCCAGGAGCCGCTCGCGCTGGCCGGCCTCGACCGCTTGCTCGCGCGCCCCGAGACGCGCGACGCCGCGGCGCGCATCCTCGAGGACGTCTACCGCTCGCAGGGCGACGTGCGGCGCCTCGCGGCGCTGCTCGAGACGCGGATCGAGGGCGCCGACGAGGGCGAGCGCGCGCCGCTCATGGCCGAGGTGGCGGCGCTCTACGAGCGGCTCGGCGAGCGCGCGCAGGCCTTCCGGATCCGGGCGCGCGCCCTGCGCGAGGTGCTGCCGCCCGGCGCGGACGATCCCGCGCTCCGCTCCGACCTCGAGCGCCTCGCCGCCGCGGCGAACGCGTACGGCGAGCTCGCCGAGGCGTACGAGGCCGCGCTCGAGCGCGGGCTCCCGCCGCCGGGTCGCGCCGAGGTGAGGCGCCGGCTCGCGGCGCTCTACGCCGATCGCCTGGAGCGGCCGGACCTCGCGGCGCGCGCGCTCTCCGCGCTCGCGGCCGAGGAGCCCGGCGCCGACGCGCTCGTGTCGCTGGCGCGCCTCCACCGCCGCCAGGGCTCGCACCGCGAGCTCGCGGACGTGCTCCGGCGGCACGCCGAGGTCGCGGGCTCGCCCGAGGCGATGAAGGACCTCCTGCTGGAGGCCGCGAAGGTCATGGAAGAGCACCTCTCCGATCGCGAAGGCGCCATGAACGCTTACCGCCAGATCCTCTCCGTCGATCCCGAGGACCCGAACGCGCTGAGGCTCCTCGCGCGCCTGCTCGGCGGCGCCGAGCGCTGGGACGAGCTCGTCGAAGTGCTCGGCCGCGAGGTGGCGGTCGCCGAGCGCAAGCCGAACCTCGTCGCGGAGGCGGCCGAGCTGCGCTTCCGGCTCGGGCGCATCCGCCAGCAGCGGCTCGCCGACGTCGCGGGCGCGCTGCAGTGCTACCGCGGCGTGCTCGAGCGCGTGCCGCGGCACCCGGCCGCGCTCGCCGCGCTCGAGGAGATGGCGAAGGCGGGTGGCACGGGCGCCGCGGACGCCGCGCTGCTGCTCGAGCCCATCTACGAGCAGGAGGGCGAGCACGCGAAGCTCGCCGAGATGCTCGAGGCGCGCGCCGCGGCGCAGGCCGACCCGGCCGCGCGCGCCGCGCTCCTGCGGCGCGTGGCCGAGGTGCAGGCGGGGGCGTTGCGCAGCCCCGAGGTGGCCTTCCTCACCGCCGCCCGCGCGCTGCGGGACGACCCCGATCAGGCGGAGTCGATCGCGCTCGCCGCGCGTCTCGCCGAGGCGGGCGGGCTGGAGGAGGAGCTGGCGTCGCTGCTGGCCGAGGTCTCGGAC
>DASWDS010000164.1:0-1634 GCA_036395165.1 Anaeromyxobacteraceae bacterium
AGCGCGGGTCACGCGGCGCGGGGGTCACGCCTTGCGCGCCCGCGGTCCTGCGCTAACTCAGTCGGGTCCCATGCCGCTGCCGACTCCGCCGATCGCCCCCATGCTCGCCAAGCTGGCGCACGAGCTGCCGCGCGGCGAGGGATGGCTGTACGAGCCGAAGTGGGACGGGTTCCGCTGTCTCGCCTTCGTGTCGGGCGGCGAGGTCGACCTCCGGAGCCGCCGGCGACCCAGCCGTCGTGGACCGCATGCCGCGCGCGCTGCGCGCCGGGAGGGTGTTCGTGGACCGGGGGGCAGAACGACGCGAGCAAGTCCACCGTCGCGCCCTACTCGCTGCGGGGCATGGCGCGGCCGCTCGTCTCGACGCCGCTCCGGTGGGACGAGGTCGAGCGCGTGGCAGGCGCGCCCGCGCGGACGGCGGAGGCGGCGCTCGGCTTCGGTCCCGCCGAGGCGCTCGCGCGCCTTGGGCTCGAGGGAGATCTGTTCGCGCCGGTGCTGACGCTGGCGCAGCGTCTTCCACCCGTGGCCGCCCTCTGCGGGTGAGCCGGGGTCCCGGCAGGCGCTCACCCGTCCCTCCGGAAAAAAGGGGGTTGCTGTGGAACATAGCGCTCGGCTGCGCTGTCATACACGCACGGGGCTGCTTCGCCACGCCGCCCACCTCGCCGGGACCATGACCGACCGCCACCGACTGCATCGCCACGCCGCTGCGCCGGTGACGCGCATGGCAGTGGGAGTGCCGAGCGCCTCCGAGATCCTCGCGCTCGTCCTGGGACGCCGCTTCGGGACCGAGTACCAGCCCGTGGTCGATCTCCAGACCGGCGCGACGCTCGGCCACGAGGCGCTCGCCCGCTTCTTCGACTCGGCGGGGGATGCCGTCGCGCCCGGCAACGTCTTCGCCCGGCTCCACGACGAGCCGTCGCTGCTCTTGTACGTCGAGGCCGAGACGAAGCGCTTCCAGATCGAGCACGCGCCCGACGGCCCGCTCTACCTCAACATCGACCCGGACAGCTTCCAGGCCGCTGCCCGCAGCGGCTCCGGGAACACGCTCCTCGACGTCCTCAGCGTGCACTCGCCGCACATCGTCGTCGAGATCATCGAGACGATGAGCTGGAGCGACGCGCGGCTCGGGCACGAGCTGGTCCGCGCCTTGCGGGCGCGCTCGATCGGCGTGGCGCTCGACGACGTGGGCGCGCCCGACGCGCTCCTCTCGCTCGAGGCGCTGAGGGAGGCCGACGTGGTGAAGCTCGATCGCTCCTGGCTGCGCCGCGCCGGGGACCCGCGCGATCGCGCCATCCTCGAGGCGCTGCTCGCGCTCACGCGCCGGCTCGGGACGCGCACCATCCTCGAAGGTATCGAAACGGCGGCCGACCTGGACCTCGCGATGACCCTCGGCGTCGACGCAGTGCAAGGATTCCTCTTCCGGCCCCAGTTCCAGTCGCGACGTGCGGCGTGATGCCGCACCTCTCCGCCTAAGCTGCCGCCGCTCCTGACGATCGCCCGCCTCGGCCGGTGGCGCGACGCGATATCCAGTCACAGGGGAGCGCTCGGCGCCTCATCATCGATGCGCAGCCCGCTCTCGAGCGGTCTGCGTCCGTCTTCGCGGGACGGAGGCAGCATGGCGGAGGGGGGAAGCACAG
>DASWDS010000165.1:0-9823 GCA_036395165.1 Anaeromyxobacteraceae bacterium
CTCAACTACGCCTCCACGCGGACCGCGACGCTCGCGCCCATGGCGGGCCTCGGCTTCGACGTGTCCTTCCTGCGCGTCGAGCTGCTCGGCGAGGTCGGCGGCCAGCGCTACTACAACATCGCCGGCTCGACCCAGAGCACCTGGCTCCCGTTCCTCGGGGTGCGGCCAGGGCTGTCGCTCCGGCTCGACGTGCTCGGACCGGTGCGGCTCGTCCTCGGCGCATGGGGCTTCTCGCGCTGGGACCTGACGAAGAGCACGGTGAACGTCCCCGGCACGGCCAACGGACCCTCCACCGCCTACGACGTGGGCGGCAACACCATCGGCGTGGTCGGCCGCGTCGGCCTCGAGATCTGAAGTGTCCCCCGCCAAGCGCCCGCCGGTGAAGGGCGCCAAGCGCCCGCCGGTGAAGGACCGCTCCTCCGCGGCGACCCGCCCGCGCCGGGCGCGGCCGGAGCCGGCTCGCGCCGAGGCGGGCCGGGCGCTCGTGGAGGGCGCGCGGACGCTCGCGGGGGCGGACCTGGCGGGTGCGGACCTCGCGCGGGCGTCGCTCCGCGGGCGCGACCTGCGCGGCGCCGATCTCAGCGGCGCCGATCTGACCGGCGCGACGCTCTTCGCCTGCGACCTGCGCGGCGCGCGCCTCGGCGGGGCGCGGCTCGCGGGCGCGCGCCTCGTGCTGTGCGACCTGCGCGGCGCGGCGCTCGACGGGGCGCACTTGCGCGAGGCGAGCTGGACCGCCTGCGCGCTCGGCGAGGCGCGCCTCGAGCGCGCCGACCTCGAGGACGGCCGCTTCGTGGCGGTGTCGCTCGCCCGCGCGGTGCTCGACCGCGCCGACCTGTCCGAGGCGAGCTTCGTCCTGTGCTCGTTCGCCGGCGCGACGCTGGCGGGCGCGCGCGCCGAGGGAGCCCGCTTCGCGCTCTCCACCTTCCGTGGCGCCGACTTCACCCGCGCCAGGCTCTCGCGCGCCCGCTTCGCGCTCGCGAGCCTGCGGGGCGCCGTCCTGCACCGGACGACCGGGCTGTCGCGCGACAGCTTCGCGATGGTCTACTTTCCTCGCCCGGCATAGAGGGTTTTTGACATGGGGGCCGCCTTCGCCGGCCCCCATACCCTGGCTCGCTCCGGGGCAGCCTCATCCGGCTGCCCCTCCGGTCATTCTGGATGAGGGGGCACGATGAAGCTGCGCCCCCTCATGCTCCCCGCTCGCTCCGGGGCAGCCTCATCCGGCTGCCCCTCCGCTCATTCTGGATGAGGGGGCGCGATGAAGCTGCGCCCCCTCATGCTCCCCGCTCGCTCCGGGGCAGCCTCATCCGGCTGCCCCTCCGCTCGCCGCCGCCCTTTACGCCTTTACGGCGGGGGAGCGGCGGGTCGATACTTCGCGCCATCGTGATCCCGTACTTCGAGCTCCCCAGCCTGCAGCTCGGCCCCTTCACGCTGCAGGCGTTCGGCGTCTTCGCGGCGCTGGGCGTGTACCTCGCGGCACGGATCGCGCTCCGCGAGTCGGCGCGGCGCGGGCTCGATCCGCAGCCGCTCTCGGACTTCGCCGTCTGGGGCGTGGCCGCCGGCGTCGTCTTCGGCCACCTCGTTCACCTCTTCCTCTATCACCCGGAGGAGCTCTCGGACTGGCGCCGCGCGCTCGCGTTCTGGGAGGGGCTCTCGTCGTTCGGCGGCCTGCTCGGCGGCGTCGTCGCCGCCGTCGTCTTCTTCCGGCGGCGGCGCGTCCGCTTCGACGACTACGCCGACGCGTTCGCGCTGGGCGTCGCGCCGGGCTGGGGCATCGCGCGTCTCGGCTGCTTCGTCATCCACGATCACCCGGGGGTGCGGACGACCTTCCCGCTGGCGGTCCGGTTCCCGGAGAGCGCCGCCAGGACGCTCGGGTTCTACGGCACGCGCCACGACCTCGGCCTCGACGACGCGCTCGCGCTCTTCGCGTTCGCGGCGGTGCTCTTCGCCCTCGACCGGCGCGGAATCCTGCGCGGGCGGCTGCTCGCGCTGCTCGCGCTCCTGTACGGGACGACGCGGTTCTTCTTCGACTTCCTGCGCGCGAGCGACGTCCCGTACGCCGACGCGCGCTACCTCGGGCTCACCCCCGCGCAGTACTTCTGCTTCGGGCTGTGGGCGTACGCGGTCTGGAAGCTCGCGACGCTCCGGCCCGCGGCGGTGCCGGTGAGCGAGCGAGCGGCGTAGGAGCCGCGGCGCCGGCACCCGCCGTCGCGGCGCGGCCGGGCGAAGCTTTGGCCGCGGCCCCGCTCGCGGTACAACGGCGCCCATGTCCTCGCGCTCCCGCGCGATCGTCCTTCGGAGGCGGGCGCCGCCCTCGAGCGACCTGCTCGCGGCGGAGCTGCGCCTCGCGGGGCTCCTCGACGCGGTGGCGGCGCTCGAGGGCGAGGTGGACGTCCTCGCGCGCGAGCTCGCGGTGTTCGAGGCGCGCTACCTCGAGGCGACCAGCGACGCGTTCGCGGAGCTCGACGCGGCCGAGCGCCTCCGGCGCCGCGTGCAGCGGCTCGCGGACGAGGTGGCGCGCCTCCTCGAGCTCGCGCGGCAGGGGCCGCCGCCGCCGTCCCGCGGCGCGCGTGCCGTGAAGGGCGCGGCCGCGCGCCGGACCGGGGCGCCTCGCGGTGACACCGCGCCCGCCGCGGAGCGGGAGGATGGCGGCCGTGCGGTGGCGGAGGGCGCCGAGCTGGACCTCAAGGTCCTGTACCGGCGGCTGGCGCGGCTCCTCCACCCCGACCTGGCGCGCGGCGACGACGCCGAGCGCGCGCGGCGCTCGCACCTCATGGCGCGCGCGAGCGAGGCGTACCGGCGACGCGATCGCACGGCGCTGGAGCTCCTCGCGGAGCGGGTGGGGGCGCGCGACGGCGCCGCGGACCTCACCGAGGCCGAGCGGCTCGCGCACCTCGCGCGCCGCATCGCCGTGATCGACGTGACGCGCGGGAAGCTCGCCGCGGAGCGCGCCCGCCTGGCCGGCTCCGGCACGGGGCGCCTGCGCGAGGAGGCGGCGCGGCGGGCTCGGTCCGGCGGCGACCTGCTCGCCGAGGCGCGCGCAGCGGCGGCCGGCGAGGCGCGCGCCGTCCGCGAGGACGCGCTGGAGCGGCTCCGCGGCCTCGCGCTCACGGCGCGGTCGCTCGCGAAGGTGAGGCGCGCGTCGCTCGCGGCCGCGCCACGGGGCGGCGCGCGGCCGCGCGCGTGGGACGTCCTGGCCGAGAGCACGCTCGTCCGCCGCGGGGCGCCGGTGCTCGACGCGCGCCGCCCGGCCGGCGCGGCGCGGTCGCTCGCCTCCGCGCTCGAGGCGCAGGCGGCGGGCGGCGAGCCGTGGCAGGCCGCGCTCACGCTGCTCGCCTTCTTCGGCGAAGCGGCCGTGGTCCCGCCGCCGCCGCTCGCGGCGATGGACGAGCTGGCGCCGCGATGGGACGCGCTCCGCGCCGGCTGGCCCGGCGCGCCGGACCTCGCCGCGGCCCTGGCGCGGCTCCCGCGGCAGGTCGAGCTGGGGCTGCGCGCGGCAGGCGACGAGGTGGTGGCCGGGCTCCAGCTCACCGCGCTCGACCTCGGCGCCGGCGTCCGGGCGGCGCTCGGGCGCTCCCCGGTGGACGACCTCGCCCGGCGCGTGCTCGCGGCGCTCGGCCCGCGCGAGCGCTGCGGGGCGTGCGGCGACGAGGTCTACGCGGTCCACGTCCTGCGCGTTGGCGGGCTCGGCGAGGTCCACGGGCTCGCGTGCCCGCGCTGCGCGGCGGTGCTCAGGTCGTTCTGGCGCTACGGGCCGCCGGAGGGGCTCGAGGCGCTCGCGCCGCTCGCGGTCGAGATCGGGCTCGTCGTCGAGCAGCGGGTCCGCCTCGCCGGCGCGTCGTTCGCCTTCGAGCTGTTGCCCGCGGAGCGCGCCCGCCTCACCGCGCGCGCGCTCCTCCGCCGCTTCGACGAGCTCTGCCTCGCGCCGTCGGGCGTGCAGCTCCCGCGCGGCGCGCTGGCGCTTCGAGCGGGGCGCCGCCTGCTCGCGCCGGGAGCGCGGGTCCCCGAGGACGCCGCCATCTCGATCGTCACTGGGGCGGCGGGCGGCATCGGGGAACGCGAGCTGCTCGCGCTCCTGCGCGAGCGCGTGGAGCGGCGGTTCCGCCCCGAAGCGTAGCAGAAGCCTCCTTCCAGGCACTCATCCGCATCCCCCACGCTTTCCCCGCAGGCGGGCAGGCGCCGCCGTCGCGAGGGGCTTAGATGAAGAGGAGCGCATTGGTCCACGACCTTCGGAGGGGCCATGAAGCTGTGTCCGTTCTGTGCCGAGGAGATCCAGGACGCCGCCATCCGCTGCAAGCACTGCCGCAGCGACCTCGTCGCGCCTGCGTCGCGCCCGCCCGCGATTCGGTCCGGGCGAGGCGTGCGGCTCGTCCTCGGCGGGCTGACCGCGATCCTCGTGCTCGCCGTCGGTGGACCGGTGGTGGCGCGCCCCGTGCTGCACCAGCTCCGCCGCGATCGCTGCGAGCCGTCGAACTGGGTAGAGTGGCACCTCGCGATGCACCGGCAGTGCCTCACGCCCTCGTACGTCTGCGAGCACATGACCACCCCCAAGATGCTCCAGGACCCGGACATCGCGCGCTCGTTCAGGGGCGACGGCGCGATCGGCGACCCGGCGCACCTCGCGGATCTCGTGGGCCGGATGCGGCACGCGTTCGGCTGCGCGCCGGAGAGCGGGCCCGCGTTCCGATCGGAGCCGGGGCCGATCGCCCCTCCCGCGTTCCCCATCGCGCAGGATCCGCCAAGCACGCTGTGACCACGCCGGGCGCCGCCTCCCGTGACACGGTGCTGCTCGTCGAGGACGACGACGGAATCCGCGAGAGCGTCTGCGAGTGCCTGCGGTTCGACGGGTACGACGTGGCGGACGTCGTCAACGGCGCCGAGGCGCTCTCGTGGTTCGAAGGAGGAGGCCGCCCCTCCCTCGTGCTGCTCGACATGGTCATGCCGGTCATGAGCGGGGCCGAGCTGCTCGTGAAGATGCGCGCGACCCCGGCGCTCGCGGCGGTCCCCGTCGTGCTCATGACGGCCGCGACGCAGCGAGAGTCCGCGTCGGCGCTGGGAGCACAGGCGTTCCTGGCGAAACCGTTCGAGCTCGGCGCCCTGCTGCGGATGGTCGAGCGCTACTGCTCGCGATCTCGGTCGGAGCGCTGACCCGGCTAGACCAGGAGCGTCAGCGCGAGGATGCCGAGCAGGGTCAAGGCGAGGCCGCCGGCGGCTGCCAGCACGAGCGGGTCCTGGAGCTTCCGCATGCGCGCAGCCTAGCGAGTCTCACTTCGAGTGTCACCCTCGAATCCGCGGACGCGGGGTCGCACGTGCGCTGCAGGGTCGCAGTGCGGCTCCCGCACGTGCACGGAGCGGAAACCGCAGCGACCCACGTTACCCCCTTGCGGGTTTGCCCCCCTTTGGCGACGCTGCATCCATGCGCGTTCTCGTCACAGGCGCCACGGGCTTCATCGGTGGTGCCGTCACCCGCGAGCTCCTCGCCCGCGGCCACGCCGTACGCGCGCTCGTGCGCTCCGGGAGCCGCACGGACAACCTCGACGCGCTGGACGGCGTCGAGCGCGCCGTGGGCGACGTCCTCGATCGTGCGTCGGTCGCCCGCGCGCTCGCCGGCTGTGACGCCGTCGTGCACACGGCGGGCGTCGTGCACTTCCGCCCCGACGACCAGGCTCGCCTGTTCGCCGTGAACGCGCGCTCCGTCGAGATCGTGCTCGGGGCCGCGCTCGAGGCGAGGGTCGACCGCGCGGTGCTCACCTCCTCCACCGCCGTCCTCGGCGGCAGCGCCACCCCGCGCGTCATGAACGAGGCGTCGCCGTCGAACGCCGAGGCGCTCGGGATCGCCTACTTCGTCTCGAAGGCGCGCGGGGAGCGCGCCGCGCTCGACGCCTTCCGGCGCGGGCTCCCGGTGGTGGTGGTGCGGCCGGCCTTCGTGCTCGGCCCCGGAGACGTCTACCGATCGAGCGCCGGCCTCGTCCTCGCCATCGCGCGGCGGCAGTACCCCGTGTACGTCTCGGGGGGCGTCTCGTTCTGCGACGTCCGGGACGTCGCCCGCGGGCACGTCGAGGCGCTCCTGCGCGGGCGTCCCGGTGAGGCGTACATCCTCGGCGGGCACAATCTCGAGTTGGACGAGCTCATGCGCACCGTGGCGCAGCTCGCGGGCATCACGGCGCCCCGCCGCGTCCCGTACGCCCTCGGGTACGTGCTCGCCGCGGCGAGCGAGGCGCTCGACGCCGCGCGCGGCAAGGTTCCCCACCTCACCCGGCAGCTCCTCGCGTCATCCCATCTCTACACCTACGTCACGAGCGCGAAGGCCGCCGACGAGCTCGGCTATGTCATCCGGCCGTTCGAGACGTCGGTGCGCGACACGCTGCGGTGGTTCATCGAGCACGGCAAGCTCGCGCCACGCACGGCGCAGCTCAGGGAGATCGCGGAGCTTCCCGCGGCGCCGCCGTGACGCGGACGCGCCGCACCTGCCGCGGCGTCGCCTCGATCACCTCCAGGACCGCGCCCTCGTGCGTCTCGAGCCGGGCGCCGGGCGCCGGGATCCCGCCCGCGAGCGCGATGCACAGCCCCGCCACCGTAGAGTAGCCGTCGCCCTCCGGCAGGTCGAGCTCGAGCTCGCGGTTCACCTCGCGGATGGGGGCGTCGCCGCGGACGACGGCGCTCCCCGACGGCTCGCGGACGACCCAGGGCGCCGCCTCCTCCGCCTCGCCCAGGATCTCCCCCACCAGCTCCTCGACGAGGTCCTCCAGCGTGACCAGCCCCGCCACGCCGCCGTGCTCGTCCACGACCACCGCGAGGTGCGTCCGCCGCGCCTGCAGATCGCGCAGCACCTGCACGGCGCGCGCCGTCTCGGGCACGAAGTGCACGGGCCGCAGGAGGTCCTCGAGGACGACGAGCCCCTTCTCCCAGACGAGCCCGAGCGCCTCGCGCGCCACGAGGTACCCGACGACCTCGTCGAGCGTCCGCTCGTAGATCGGGACGCGCGCGTGTCCCTCCTCGAGGAGGACGCGCCGCAGCTCCTCCTCGGAGGCGTCCCTGCGCAGCGCGACGATGCGGCCGCGCGGCACCATCACGTCCGCGGCGGTGAGGCCCGCGAACGCGATGGCGCGCGAGGCTATCTCGCCCGCGCCGGCGTCGAGGGCGCCCGTGCGGGTCGCCTCCTCGACCATCTGCGCGAGCTCCTCCGCCGAGAGCCGCGCCTCGGTGAAGGTGGTGCGGTCGCCGAAGGGCGCGAGGACGAGGTTGGAGGCGGTCGTGAGCACGCGCACGAGCGGGCGCGCCAGCCACGAGACGGCGAGGAGGACGCGCCCGACGACGAGCGCGATGGGCTCGGCGGCGCGCAGGCCGAGCGACTTCGGGACGAGCTCGCCGAGGACGAGCGAGAGGAAGGAGACGAGCGCGACCACCGCGGCGATCGCGACCTGCTCGGCGTACCGCGCGAGCAGCGGCACGCGGGCGACGAGGGGCGCGAGGCGGGCGGCGATGGTGGCGCCGCCGAACGCCGCGGCGGTGGCGCTGATGACCGTCACGCCGATCTGGACCGTGGCCAGGAACTGCTCCGGCGCGTCGCGCAGCGCCGCCACGGCGCGCGCCCCGCGGCGCCCCTCCTGCACGAGCTGCTGGAGCCGCGTCTTCCGGATCGCGATGACGGCGATCTCCGCGCCGGCGAAGAAGCCGTTCGCGAGGACGAGCACGAGGAGGATCAGGATCTCGGTGACGATGGCGGACCGCTTCTAACACCGCGGGCGCGCTGCGCCACAAACCGTGTCCCGGCCACATTTGATTTAGATCAATAAATCTCGCTGTAAGTGGGCATTGTCCGGTACTTACGCTCCACCCGGGGCTTTGCTCGGATGTCACATGACCACCTACCCTCGTGTCCACACGGACATTCGAAGTCGTACGTGGGGGCACCTGTGACGATGAGACCGCGGGTGGACACCGAGGCTGCCCGGAAGACGGCCTTTCCAGCGTGGGCGGGGCCCGCGGAGCGGCTGCGGCACCTCCTGCGTTACGCCATCCTGGCGCCATCGCGCCACAACGCCCAGCCCTGGCTCTTCGAGATCGAGGGTCCCGAGGTCCGCGTGTACGGCGACTGGCGCCGCGCGCTCAAGGTCGCCGACCCGCAGGGGCGCGAGCTCGTGATCGCCTGCGGCGCGGCCACGCACAACCTCGAGGTCGCAGCACAGCACTTCGGGTACGCCTCGTCGGTCGAGATCCTCGCCGGCGCGCGCCGGGACGGGCTCCTCGCGCGACTCAGGCTCGAGGAGCGCCGGTCGCCGACGATGGAGGACGAGGAGCTCTTCGCCGCCATCCCGGCCCGCCGCACCAACCGCTTCTCCTTCGACTCGCGCGACGTGCCGTTCGGAGTGGTCACCGCGCTCGTCCGCGAGGCCGCGCTCCGGGGCGGCGCGCTCCGCGTCATCGAGCGGAGCGCGCGGCCGCTCGTGTCGGAGCTGGTCGCCCTCGGCGATCGCCAGCAGTGGTCGAGCCCACGCTTCCGCTCCGAGCTCGCCGCATGGTCGCGCTCGAACGGGCCGGACGAGATGGACGGCATGCCGGGGTACGCTCACGGCTACTCCGACTCCGCGTCCGTCCTGCACCGCGTGCTCGTGCGGCTCCGCACCGGGCTCTCGGGCGAGGAGCGGCGAGACCGGCAGTACGCGCTCAACACGCGCGCGCTGCTCGCCCTCTGCACGCGGGCCGACACGCCCGCCGAGTGGTTCGTGGCCGGGCAGACCATCCAGCGCATCCTGCTGCGCGCCGTCTCCCTGGGCCTCTCGGCGTCGTTCTTCAGCCAGGCCATCGAGGTCGCGCCGGTGCGCGCGCGCCTCCGTGAGGCGCTCGGGGAGCGCGGCTGGCCTCAGCTCCTGTTCCGGCTGGGGTTCGGTCGCCTGACTCGGGCGACGCCGCGCCGGCCGGTCGATCTCGTCCTGCGCTCGGTGGCCAGCGCGTCGCCCGATCAGTCCATCGCGCGACCGCCCGAGATCGAGGTGGATCTCGCGCTCGCCTGCGGGACCAAGGCGTAGAGCCGCGTCCTCTCGCCGCCCCGCGCCGCAGCGAGGCGGTCGGCGGCGTCGCGCGAGCGCGGGTGCGTCGGGCGCGCCTCCAGCGTGAACGCCACCGCGAGGCGCGCCGCCGCGAACATCCGCGCGAGCGCGCCTTCCGCCCTGAGGCCGAGCCGCTCGGCCAGATCCGACAGGATGAGCCAGGCCTCGCCGCCTTCGTCGAGGTGGGCCGGCAGCTCGGTGAGGAGCCGCGCCAGGACGGCGCCGCCCGGATCGTAGACGGCGCGGTCGAGCGGCCCGTGCGCCGCGGAGGGGACCCAGGGCGGGTTCGCGACGACGAGCCGTGCCCGCCCGGGCGGGAAGAGATCCGCGAGCACGACCTCGATCGAGCCCGCGACGCCGAAGCGCGCCGCGTTCTCCCGCGCGCACGCCACCGCGCGCGCGTCGATGTCGGTCGCGACGACGCGGGCGCCCGCCCGCGCAAGGAGGATCGCCAGCACGCCGGTGCCGGTGCCGACGTCGAAGGCGGTCGCGCCGGCGAGCGGTGCCCGGTCGGCGAGGGCGCGCGCGACGAGATCCACGTACTCGCCCCGGACGGGCGCGAACACGCCGTAGGCAGGGTGAACGGCGCCGCCGAGCGCTTTGACCGGCACGCCCCGGCGCCGCCACTCGTGCGCCCCGATGGCGCCCAGGACTTCGCGGAGCGGCATGAGCACGGGCTCCGCCGGGGCCGGGCCGAAGGCCTCCGACAGGGGCGCCTCGAGCGGCGGCGCGCGGCGGAGCGGGCTCGACCAGCCCGGCCCGAGCGGGACCGCGAG
>DASWDS010000166.1:0-5587 GCA_036395165.1 Anaeromyxobacteraceae bacterium
GCGGCCGTGCGCGCGGACCTGCAGGCGGTCGTCCACCGCGACCCCGCCTGCCGCGGGTACTCGGTGCCGCTGCTCTACTTCAAGGGGTTCCACTCGATCCAGGCCTACCGCGTCGCCCACCACTGCTGGGCGACCGAGCGGAAGGCGCTGGCGCTCTATCTCCAGAGCCGCATCTCGGAGGTCTTCGCGGTGGACATCCACCCGGGCGCGCGGATCGGGAAGGGCATCCTGTTCGACCACGCCACCAGCGTCGTGATCGGCGAGACCGCGGTCGTCGAGGACGACTTCTCGATGCTGCACGAGGTGACGCTCGGAGGGACCGGGAAGCAGGGCGGTGATCGTCACCCCAAGATCCGCCGCGGCGTCATGATCGGCGCCGGCGCGAAGGTGCTCGGCAACGTCGTCGTCGGCGAGGGGGCGAAGATCGGCGCGGGCAGCGTCGTCCTCCACGACGTGCCTCCGCACTGCACCGTGGCCGGGGTGCCGGCGCGGCAGGTCGGGTACCCCGCCACCGCGCTCCCGGCGCTGGACATGGATCAGTCGATCGATCCCGAGGGGTGAGCGCGGCGGCGCTCGCCGCTCACGCCGACGGGACGGCGAGGCGGGTCGCCGGCTCGAGCGCCCGGTCGTCGTGCTCCGGGATGGGCGGGCGCTCGGCCAGGTCCGCCGACAGCACCGCCACCGTCTCGACGTCGAGGCGGATGCGCTCCCACTCCTCGCCCGGCACCGCGAGGAACGCGTCCACGACCCGCGGGTCGAACTGGGTGCCGCGGCAGCGGACCACCTCGGCGCGCGCGTCGGCGAACGGCCGCGCCTTGCGGTAGGGGCGGTCGCTGGTGATGGCGTCGAGCGTGTCCACGACGTGGAAGACCCGCGCCCCGATGACGATCCCGTCGCTCTTCAGGCCGGCCGGATACCCCGTCCCGTCCCACTTCTCCTGGTGCTGCATCACGATCGAGGAGGCGGGGCGCAGGTAGTCGACGCGCTGCAGGAGCGCCCAGCCCAGCTCCGGGTGCTTCTTCATCTCGACCCACTCGTCGGCGTCGAGCGGCCCGGGCTTGAGCAGCACGCCGTCGCGGATGCCGATCTTGCCGATGTCGTGGAGCAGCGCGCCATGCTCGATCGTGGTGAGGTCGGGCTCGTGGATGCCGAGCTGCTGCCCGAGGCGGCGCGCGTAGAGGGACACGCGCCGGGAGTGCCACTGCGTCTCCGCGTCGCGGTAGTCGAGCGCCGCGATGAGGCCCTCGAGGAGCGCCTGCGTCCGCTGGCGCACCATCTCCTCGAGCTTGAGGTTGATCTCGCGGAGCTGCCCGTTCTGCCGCTGCACCTCCGCCGTCAGGCGCTCGTTCTCGCGACGCAGCCGCGCCGCCTCGGCGGCCTGGGTCACGGTCGCGAGGAGCTCCTGCTGGTGCCATGGCTTGGAGATGATCCGGTACACCTCGCCGGAGTTCACCGCCTGGAGCGCGACGTTGAAGTCCTCGGCCGCGGTGCAGAGGATGCGCACCGCGCCGGGGGCGCGCAGGCGAGCCTGCTTGAGGAAGGTGATGCCGTCCATCTCCGGCATCATGTAGTCGGAGATGATGACGACCGGGCCGTCGCCCTCGATCGCGGCCAGCGCCTCGTCGGGCGTGAGGTAGCACCGTGTCGTGAAGCCCGCCGCCTCCAGGATGCGGGCGAGCGCCCGGAGGATGAGCTCGTCGTCGTCGACGATGAGGACGCGGTCGGGGAGCATGTCGGGCGCCGGTGGACCGGCTCCGGCATCATCGCGCGCGGGCGGCCTGGCCGCAATCCCGCGCGGGGCTCCTCGCGAGGTAGGGCGAGGTGGTGGGGCCCGTCAGACCCGATGCCGGCCGGCCTTTCTCAGCCGCGACGAACGGCGAAGGCGAGTCAAAAGCTCGAGAGGAACTCCTCGTTCGTGTCGAACTCGGAGAGCTTCTTCAGGAGCCGCTCCATCGCCTCGACCGGCTTCAGCGACGCGAGCGCGCCGCGGAGCTTCCGGATCTTCTCGATCTCCTTCGGCAGGAAGAGCTTCTCCTCCTTGCGCGTTCCCGACGCCGCGATGTCGATGGCGGGGAAGATGCGGCGCTCCGCGAGCTGCCGCGAGAGCACGACCTCCATGTTCCCGGTGCCCTTGAACTCCTCGAAGATCACCTCGTCCATCCGCGAGCCGGTGTCGATGAGCGCCGTCCCGATGATGGTGAGCGAGCCGCCCTCCTCCGCCTTGCGCGCGGCGCCGAAGAGGCGCTTGGGGCGCTCGAGGGCACGGCTGTCCACGCCGCCCGTGAGGGTGCGGCCCGACGACTCCACCTCGCGGTTGTAGGCGCGGGCGAGGCGCGTGATCGAGTCGAGCAGGATGACGACGTCCTTCCCGCCCTCGACGAGGCGCTTCGCGCGCTCGAGCGCCATCTCCGCCGCGTGGATGTGCTCGTCCGCGGGCCGGTCGTTGGAAGAGCCGACGACCTCGCCCTGGACGTTCCGGCGCATGTCGGTGAGCTCCTCGGGCCGCTCGTCCACGAGCAGCACCATGAGGTGCACGTCGGGGCGATTCGCGGTGATCGCCTGCGCGATCCGCTGCAGCATGATGGTCTTGCCGGCCTTGGGCGGCGAGGTGATGAGCGCGCGCGCACCGAGGCCGATGGGGGCGATGAGGTCGAGGACCCGGCCGACCATCTCGTCCGGCCGCGTCTCCATGATGAGCTTCTCGGTCGGATCGGTCGGCGTGAGGTTCTGGAAGTGCGTGCGCCGCGCGACGGCGATGGGGTCGGTGCCCTCGACCTGGTCGACGCGGGTGAGGATCCGCTTCATGTTGCGGACGGCCGCGACGCCCTTGACGAGCACGCCGGGCTGCAGGTGCATCCGCTCCACGAGCCAGCGGGGAACCTCCACGTCGAACGCCTGCGGCAGGTAGCTGCGCTTCGGGTCGCGGAGCCAGCCGAGCCCCTTGCCCTCGAACTGCAGGACGCCCTCGACCTCCTCGGTGGTCTCGGGCTGCGCCTGGCCTTGCGGTGCTCCCGCTGCGGCGGGAGCGCCCGTGGCGCCATTCGCGGCGGCGGTCTGGGGCTGCCCCTGGCCGTTCTGGGTGGGTGGCTGCCCCGGCTGACCGCCACGACCGCGGCGGCCGCGCCGGCGCCGGCGACGCCGCCCCGGACCGGGCTGGCCGGATGTGCCTTCCGGAAGCGTCGCCACCTGCGAATCGCCGCCGCCTTCGGCCTGGGCCGGCTTGTCGTTGGCGGGAGGAGCGGGCGCGTCGCCCGCGGACGGGGTCTGCTCGTTCTCTGTCATGCTGTGTCTGCTCCGAGCCGGGGGCCTGTGGCCCACCACGGCACGTCCTTGCTTGGGCTTTGCTTGCGGTGCGAGAGCGCGGACCGGTTCGATGAAGGTGTCCGCGTGCTCCGCCCGCCCCCCGATCCCCGCGACATCCGCCGGCGCGTTCCCGCGCGGCGCGTCGCCTGTCAACTGGGAGCCTAGCGACCGGGGGTACGTCCCCCCGCCGCGTGAAACCTAAATCGCCCGCGGAAGGGAAACAACCTGTTCATAGCAAAAAAACGGCAGGAACGAAAGACCAAGTGCGTCGTTTTCTTCGGGGACGTCCCGGGCTCACTGGACGGCGCCCGGAGCGAAGGTCGCGTCGCCCGAGCCGATCCACCCCGGCGGGAGTGCCACCAGCGGACCCAGCTCGAGGAGGAGCGCGAGCGCGCGCAGCTCCGGCACGCGGGCGACCGCGGAGGCGAGAGGGCTCTCGCTCGAGGCTGCGAGGCCTCCCGCCAGGTCGGAGAGGAAGCTGCGCTCCGGCTCGAACGGCCGCAGCTCGAGGTCGGCGTCCGGGGCGTACCCGGCCCGCTGCTTAGCGAGCCGGACGGCGTCCTCGAGCGAGCCGAGCCGGTCCACGAGGCCGTTCTCGACGGCCTGCGCCCCGGTCCATACACGCCCGCCGGCGATCCGCTCCACGTCCGCCTTCGGGATGCGGCGCCCCTCGGCGACGCGTCCCAGGAAGAGGCGGTAGAACGCCGTCACCTCTCGCTGCACGAGCGCGCGCTCCTCGTTGGTCCAGCGACGCCGTATCGTCTGGAGATCGGCGTGCTGGCCGCGCTTCACCGTGACGAGGTTCGCGCCGATCTTGCCGAGGAGGCCCGACAGGTCCGGCTTCACGGCGAAGACGCCGATCGATCCCGTGAGCGTGGACGGCTCGGCGACGATCGCGTCGGCGCCCACCGCGACGAGGTACCCGCCGCTCGCGGCGAGGTCGCCCATCGAGGCGATCACGGGCTTGCCGGCGCGGCGCGCCTGCACCACCTCCCGCCAGATGAGGTCCGAGGCGAGCCCGTCGCCTCCCGGGGAGTCGACGCGCAGCACGATCGCCGCGATGTCGTCGTCGCCGGCGGCCTGCTTCACGAGGCTTACGATGGTCTCCGCCCCGGCGATGCCGCCGGTCCCGAGCGGATCGGACCTGCTCTTGCCCGCCGCGAGCGTGCCCTCGACCCGCACCAGCGCGATGGCGCGCCGCGGCCCCCAGCGCTGCGCCGAGCGCTCCTCGGCGCGGTCCCAGCGCGCGGCCAGCTGGACGCGGCGCCCCAGACGGGCCGAGAGCGCCTTGTCCACCTCGTCGGGCCACGTCACGGCGTCGATGAGCTTCGCCTCGCGCGCCTGCTCGGCCGAGAAGATGCCGGTGTCGACGAGCTCGCGCACGCGCTGCTCGTCGAGGCCGCGCGCCGCCGCGATGCCGCGCACCTGGCGTCCGAAGACGTCGTCGAGGATGCGGTCGGTCACCTCCCGCTGCGCGTCGCTCATGTCCTGCCGCACCAGCGGGTCGGGCGCGCTCTTGTACTCGCCGGCGGTCACGACGTCGAACGTGACACCGAGCTTCCCGAGCGCGTCGCGGACGAACGGCGTCGAGGACGTGAGGCCGCCCGGGAAGAGGGTGGCCGAGGGCGGCGCCAGCACGAGGGTGGCGGCGCTCGCGAGGTAGTACTCCTTCATCTCGCCGCCGACGAGGTACGCCGTCACCGGCTTCTTCGCCTTGATCTCGAGGAGGAGACGCCTGAGCTCCTCGACGCGGCCCTGGCCGATGGGGAGGCTGTCGATCTTGACCGCGATCGCCGGGACGGAGGGATCGTCCCGCGCCTCCGCGAGCCGGCGCAGGACGGCGCCGTAGGGATCGCGCTCGCCGCCGAAGAAGAGCGAGCGCGATCGCGACAGCGACGCGCCGAGGTCCACCGCCGGGACCTCCGAGCCGCCGAGGTGGGGGCCGCGGTAGCGCTGCGACGAGAAGCGCGCGCCGACGAGCCAGGTGCGGTCCGCGCCGTCGCCGCCGGCCCCGGCCGTCGTGAGGCCCGAGTGCGCGCCGTTGAAGGCGATCGCGAGCTGGGCGTAGCTCGCGCCGGCCGGACCGGCGAGCCCGCCGTGGAGCGGGAGCTGATACTGGAAGTGCAGGGCGACGCCGCCGGAGAGCTCCACGCCGGCGCCGAGCGCGAGGGCGTTCAGCGTGACGTCGTCCCGGGCGCGATCGTCCGTGAGCAGGTCGGCGGAGAGGGTGAGCGCGTCCCTCCACAGGCGGGTGGCGAGGCCGAAGTCGTAGCGGATGGGGAGG
>DASWDS010000167.1:0-6346 GCA_036395165.1 Anaeromyxobacteraceae bacterium
GCAAACGCAGTTCTCGGCGAGTCAGAGCGATTTCCGGTCGAGCTGCGCTTTCGCGTAGCTCGACCTCAGCTGGGGGGAGCGAGCGCAGCTCCCCCCAGACCCCCCACCGCGGCGGTCGAAAAGGGCGAAACGTGAGTCAGAAGACCGCCTCGAAACGCTCGACGATCTCGCGGGCCAGCGCCTCTGCCGCACGGCGGAGCGCGAGCCGGCGGCGCCCTTCGCTCTCGAGAGGATCCTGACCCGCGAGCCAGTCCTCCTCGCGCCGGGCGCGCTGCTCGGCGCGCACCTTCCCGTCCACCACGAGCCGCGCGGAGACGGTCACCGCGATGCGGTACGTGGCGCCGTTCGGGCTCGACGCGCCGAACGACGTCTCCTCGACCGCCCCCTCGATGCGCGCCGGCGCCTCCGACCCGCCGCCGGCGCCGCGGCGCGCCAGCTCCTGGCGGAGCGCGGCGGCGACGAGCGCCCCCGCGTCGGCGTCGGTGGTGCGGTCCTCGAACGGCCGCACGAAGATGCGCTGCGCGCCTTCCGGCAGGCGGTTCTTGCCCGCCGAGAGCGAATAGCCGCAGGCGGAGAGCGCGAGCGCGAGCAGCGCCGGGGAGACCCAGCGCATCTCACCCCACCACGAAGTTGATCAAGCGCTTCGGCACGAAGACCACCTTGCGGAGCGCCTTCCCGGCCATGTGCGCGCGCACCTTCTCCTCGCCCTCGGCGAGCCCGCGCACCTCGGCCTCCCCCGCCTCCGCTGCCACCCGCACCTCGCCACGCAGCTTCCCGTTCACCTGCACGGCGATGGTCACGGTGTCGGCGGCCACGAGCGCCGGATCGAAGCCCGGCCACGGCTGCTCGGCGAGCACCTCGCCGCGCACCGCCGGCCCGAGCACCTCGTGCCACAGCTCCTCCGCGGCGTGCGGCGCGAAGGGCGCGAGCAGCATCGCGAGCGCGACGAGCGCCTCGCGCACCGCCGCGCGCTCGGGGTCCGTCTTCGGCTCGAGCGCGTAGAGGTCGTTCACGAGCTCCATGAGCGCGGCGATCCCGGTGTTGAACTTGAGGTCGCCCTCGAGCCCGTCCGTCACCTTCTTGATCGTCCGGTGGGTGCGGCGGCGAAGGTCATTCGGTCCGGGGGGATGATGCCCCCCCGGACCCCCCGCTCGCTCCGGGGCAGCCTCATCCGGCTGCCCCTTCGCTCGCACGCGTTCTGGCGTCTCCGCCGAGAAGCACTCCTGCCGCGCGTGGAAGATGCGCCACACGCGCGAGAGGAAACGGAAGAGCCCGTCGACCTGCTCGTCGGACCAGTCGATGTCCTTCTCCGGCGGGGCCGCGAAGAGCATGAACATCCTGACCGTGTCGGCGCCGTACTTCCGGACCATCGGCCCCGGCGCGACGACGTTGCCCCAGCGCTTCGACATCTTGCGGCCGTCCGGGCCGTTCACGATGCCCTGCGTGACGAGCCGCCGGCACGGCTCCGCCACCGGCACGAGGCCGAGCTCGTGCATGACCCGGTTCCAGAAGCGGAAGTAGAGGAGGTGCATGACGGCGTGCTCGGGCCCGCCCACGTACACGTCGATGGGGAGCCACCGCCTCGCGAGCGCCGGATCGAACGGCTGCGTCTCGTCCTTCGGCGAGAGGTAGCGCGCGTAGTACCAGGCCGAGTCGACGAAGGTGTCCATCGTCTCGGTCTCGCGGCGCGCCGGCTCGCCGCAGATGGGACAGGTCGTCTCGACGAACTCCGGGACCTTCGCGAGCGGCGGCTCGCCGGTGCCGGTGATGATCGCCTGCTCGGGGAGCTTCACCGGGAGCTCGTCGAGCGGGACCGGCACCGCGCCGTGCCGCGGGCAGTAGATGATGGGGATGGGCGTCCCCCAGTAGCGCTGCCGCGAGAAGCCCCAGTCGCGGAGGTGCCAGCGCACGGTCGCGTCGCCGAAGCCCTTCGCCTTGGCGTCGGCGCTCATCCGCCGCCGCGCCTCGGCGCTCGCGAGCCCGCTGTACGGCCCGGAGTCGACGAGGGCGCCGTCCTCCGTGAACGCGGCGGCGAGCTCGTCGCCCGCCGGCAGCCGTTCGCCCCGCTCCGGCTGGATCACGACGCGGACGGGCAGCCGGTACTTCCGCGCGAACTCGAAGTCGCGCTGGTCGTGCGCCGGGACGCTCATGACCGCGCCCGTGCCATACTCGGCGAGGACGAAGTTCGCGATCCACACCGGGATGCGCTCGCCGCTGTAGGGGTTCACCGCCTCGGCACCGGTGAAGACGCCCTCCTTCGGCGCCCCCTCCCCCGTGCGCTGCGTGGCGTCGGTCTGGCGCATGCGCTCGACGAAGGCGCGGACCTCGGCCTGCCGCTCGGGTCGCGTGACGCGCGCGACGAGGGGGTGCTCCGGCGCGAGGACGACATACGTGCAGCCGTGGATCGTGTCGAGGCGGGTCGTGAAGACCTTGATCTTCTCGGCCTGCCCGGCGACGGCGAAGTCCACCTCCGCGCCCTCGCTCTTGCCGATCCAGTTGCGCTGCATCGTGGTGACGCGCTCGGGCCATTCGGTCAGCTCGTCGAGGCCCTCCAGCAGCGCCTCCGCGTAGGCCGTGATCCGGAACGCCCACTCGGGGATGACCTTCTCCACCACGGGCGAGCCGCAGCGCTCGCAGCGCTGCTCGCCGTCGCTCTCCAGCACCTGCTCGTTCGCGATGACGGTGAGGCAGCCCGTGCACCAGTTCGCCTTGCCCTGGCGCCGGTACACGATCCCCTTCTCCAGCATCTTCACGAAGAACCACTGGTTCCAGCGGTAGTACTCGGGGTCCGAGGTGACGATCTCGCGGTCCCAGTCGAACGAGTACCCGAGTGACTTCATCTCCTCCCGGAACGAGATCGTGTTCTCGCGCGTGCGCTCGGCCGGGTGCTTGCCGTCCTTCATGGCGGCGTTCTCGGCGGGGAGACCGAGCGCGTCGAAGCCGATGGGGTGGAGGACGTCGTGGCCGCGCATCCGGAGGAAGCGGGCGAGGACGTCGCCGATGGTGTACACGCGGGCGTGCCCCATGTGCATGGCGCCCGACGGATACGGGAACATCTCGAGGACGTAGCGCTTCTCGGCTTCGGGGCGTCGCCCTGCGGCGAAGGTGCGCGCCTCGGCCCAGCGCTTCTGCCAGCGCGACTCGATCGACTGCGGCTCGTAACGCTCGTTCATGGACATGTCGGTTCTCGGAGGCGGCGCATCCTAACCCGCCCGCCAAGCTCGCGTCATTCCTAACCTGGGCAATCCGGCCGGGCGATTGCACGGCCCTCTACGGCGAGATGGTCCGGAGCACAGTCCCGGAGCCGGGGGACACGCAGCCGAAGCGACGCGAGCGGCTCGACGCGTCGAGGCTGCTCGCCGCTCCGGGCGAAAGGCGCCGGGGCGCGCCCCGAGGACGAACGCTATACTCGCCCGCAGACGCAGCCCGCCTGAGGGATTCCAACGCATGTTCCCGCCCGTCTACATCGCCGACATCGCGCAGCACGAGGGGAAGGAGGTCACCCTCCACGGGTGGCTCTACAACCGCCGCTCCTCGGGCAAGCTCCACTTCCTGCAGGTGCGCGACGGGACCGGCACGATGCAGTGCGTCCTCTTCAAGGGCAACGTGCCGCCGGAGGTGTTCGTCGAGGCGGACCACCTGCCCCAGGAGACGTCGGTCGCGGTCACCGGGCTCGTGAAGAAGGACCCTCGCTCGCCCCTGGGGTTCGAGCTGGACGTGAAGGGCCTCCGCGTCGTCTCGAAGCCCGCGCGCGAGTTCCCCATCGGCCACAAGGAGCACGGGGTCGCGTTCCTCATGGAGCAGCGGCACAACTGGCTGCGCTCGCTCAGGCAGCAGGTCATCCTGCGCGTCCGCCACTCCGTCGTGAAGGCGATCCGCGACTTCTTCGACGGGCGCGGCTTCACGCTGGTGGACGCGCCCATCTTCACCCCGAGCGCCTGCGAGGGCACCTCGACCCTCTTCGAGGTGCCCTACTTCGACCTCGGCAAGGCGTACCTCACGCAGTCGGGCCAGCTCTACATGGAAGCGGCCGCCATGGCGCTCGGGAAGGTCTACTGCTTCGGTCCCACCTTCCGCGCGGAGAAGTCGAAGACGCGGCGCCACCTCACCGAGTTCTGGATGGTCGAGCCGGAGGTCGCCTACATGGACCTCGACGGCGACATGCAGCTCATGGAGGAGCTCGTCTCGTACGTCGTCCAGACGGTGCTCGCGAAGCACGAGCGGGAGCTCGTCGAGGTGCTCGAGCGCGACGTCGCGAAGCTGCGCGAGGTGAAGACGCCCTTCCCGCGCATCACGTACACCGAGGCGGTCGAGGTCATCCGGAAGGCAGGCCACCCGATGTCATGGGGAGACGACATCGGCGGCGACGAGGAGACGATCGTCGCCTCCGCCTACGACCGCCCGGTGATGGTGCACCGCTACCCGTCGGACCTGAAGGCCTTCTACTTCAAGAGGGACCCGGCCGATCCGAAGGTGGCCATGGGCTGCGACGTGCTCGCGCCCGAGGGGTACGGCGAGATCATCGGCGGCGGCCAGCGCGAGGACGACCTCGCCGTCCTCGAGGCGTCGATCGAGAAGCACGCGCTGCCGAAGGAGGCGTTCGAGTGGTACCTCGACGTCCGGCGCTACGGGAGCGTGCCTCACGCCGGCTTCGGCATGGGCGTGGAGCGCTGCGTCGCGTGGATCTGCGGCCTTCACCACGTCCGCGAGACGATCCCCTTCGCCCGCATGATGGAGCGGATCACGCCATGACCACGCGCGCTTCGCGCCCGGCCTGAGCGCCGCGCACATGTCGTGGCGCCCGCCTGCCCGCCGCCAATCAGGTCGTGAGGCCCGATCGCGTTTCGGAGGCGGCGCCGCCTCGCTAGATGGGCGGCGCAAGGACGAGCTTCGCCGGCGAGGCGGCCCCGGAGCTCCGGAACTTGCAGGAGGAAGAACATGGCGGTCGACACCAAGCAGATCCCGAAGCGCTTGATCGAGGAGGCTTTCGGAAAGGGGAACCTCCAGGTCTTCGACGAGGTGTGTGATCCCGGCTTCCGCTCCCACGACCCGCTGACCGGCGAGACGAGCCTGGACGGCGAGAAGGAGCTCGTGCGCGGGTACCGCACCGCGTTCCCCGACATGAAGCCCACGATCCTGAACGTCGTCGCGGAGGGCGACACCGTCGTGACGCAGTGGCGCATGACCGGGACGCACCAGAAGGCGCTCATGGGCATCGAGCCCACGGGCCGGCGCGCTACCGTCGAGGGCATCTCGATCTCGCGCTTCCGCGGCGGCAAGATCGTCGAGGAATGGCACCAGTGGGACGCGCTGGGCCTGTTCCGGCAGTTGGGCGTGGCCCCCTCGCTCGAGGACCTCGCGCGGCGCGGCGCGACGGGCGAGCAGCGGCAGCGCACCTGACCGCGGCATGACGCGCGGGTGGCGCGGGCCGAGCGAGGGCCCGCGCCGCCCGTCAGCCGACGCCGAGGAGCTGCTTCACCAGCTCCACCACCTGCTGGCTCTGGACCGGCTTCACGAGGTAGCCGTTCGCGCCGAGGCTCACGGCGCGGCGCCGGTCCGCGTCGGCGCCCTCGGTCGTGATGACGACGACGGGCGTGCGCCGGTGCGAGCCTGCCGCCCGGACGAGCGCGATGAGCTTCAGCCCGTCCAGCACCGGCATGTTGATGTCCGTGACGATGATGTCGACGGGCGAGCCCTGGAGGCGGCGCCACGCGTCCGCGCCGTCCTGCGCCTCGACGGCGTGGAGGCCGATTCGCTCGAGCGCGAAGCCGAGCTGCCTGCGCATGGCGGCGCTGTCGTCCACGACGAGCGCGGTCATCGCGGCGAGGGCGGTCATCTCGACCGCTCCCCCGCGAACACGCGGAGCCGGGTCACGATGTCCTCCAGGGAGAGCACCTCGTCCACCTTGCCGGTGCCGGCCGCCTCCCTCGGCATGCCGTACACGACCGCGGTCTGCTCCGACTCCGCGATGGCGAGCCCGCCGGCCTCCTTCACCTTCTCGACGCCACGTCGCCCGTCGTTGCCCATCCCGGTCAGCACGACCGCGCACACGCGGTCGCCCATCGCGTCGGCCGCGGACTCGAAGAGGGCGTCGACGCTCGGGCAATAGCGGCGGCCGTCGCGCGGGTCCCGCTGCGCAAGCGCGGCCCGCACCGGAGCGAGCGGGCCGCCGGCCCGGACGAGCCGCAGGTGGCGGCCGCCCGGCGCCACCAGCACGCGGCCGTGGAGCAGCTCGTCGCCCTCCTCCGCCTCCCGCACGTCGAAGCCGGTCGATCTCGCCAGGCGCTCCGCGAAGGCGCGCGTGAAATTCTCGGGCATGTGCTGCGCGACCGCGTACGCGAGGGGC
>DASWDS010000168.1:0-2415 GCA_036395165.1 Anaeromyxobacteraceae bacterium
TCGAGGCGCGCGCTCACCTCCTCGTCGGCCGCCCGCAGCCCTGCGCCGCCCTCGCCGCGCAGCGCCGCCGCGTGCGCAGCGCGCAGGCGGTCACCGGCCGCGAGCAGCGCCTCGACGGCATCCGGGCGGTCGCGCGCGAGCCGGTTCAGCGCCCACGTCCTGAGGCTCGGCCTGCGCAGCTCCTTCACCCAGTGTGCGCGGGCATCCCCGGCGCCGGCGAGCTCGCGGGCGAGCGCGTCGCGCGCCGCGACGAACCGCTCGGGAGGCTCGGCGTGGAGCGCGTCGAGCCTCCGCTCGAGGGGGTCCTCCGCGCCGCGCCTGCGCCCCGCCATGGAAGGGCCCATAGCGCGCCGGGCGCCGCGCCGCCCTGTTGACAGCGCCGCGATCCTCGCCGCACGCTGCCCCGCGGTGAACCTGATCCTGCTCGAGCAGGGCGACCTCCGCGCCGACGGCACCGCCCGCCTGGACGGGCGCCGCGCCGTGCACGTGCGCGAGGTGCTCCGGCCCGCGCCGGGCGACAGCCTCCGCGTCGGCGTCGCCGGCGGATCGCTCGGGACCGGCGAGGTGCTGAGCCTCGCGGGCGGCGAGGTCGTCCTGCGGGTCGTGCTCGACCGTGCGCCCCCGCCCCGGTCGCGCGTCGACCTGCTGCTCGCGCTGCCGCGCCCCAAGATCCTCCGGAAGGTGCTGCACGCGGCGGCCTCGATGGGGATCGGCCGCGTCGTCCTGCTCGGGAGCTACCGCGTGGAGAAGAGCTACTTCGGCTCGCCGCTCCTCGCGCCCGCGGCGCTCGAGGCGGAGCTCCGGCTCGGCCTCGAGCAGGGGCGCGACACGATCGCCCCGGAGGTGCTCGTGCGCCGCTTCTTCAAGCCCTTCGTCGAGGACGAGCTCGACGCGCTCTCCGCGGGCGCCCAGCGGCTCCTCGCCCACCCGGAGGCCGCCGCTTCGCTCGAGGCGCTCTCGCCGGCTGCGGGGCGCGCGCTCGTCGCGATCGGACCCGAGGGTGGCTGGACCCCGTACGAGGCGGCCGAGCTGGAGCGGAGGGCCTTCGCGCCGTTCTCGCTCGGACCGCGCGTGCTGCGCGTGGACGCCGCCGTCCCGTACCTCGCGGGCCAGGTCGAGCTGTGGCTGCGCCGGCGCTGACTGCTCGCCCGCCGCCAGCGCGGGGCCCACTCTTCTCCGGAATACGCCAAGGGGCTTTCCACGCGGCGCGTGCGTCCACAGGGTGATCCGTCTTCGAGGGTGCAGGGGGCCGCTGGGTCCGGGAGCACGGTCATGGGGAATGGGAACGGGTATCGGTTGCTCGTCGTCGAGGACGACGCCGTCCTCTGCGAGAGCATCGCGGACATCCTCCGCTTCACGGGATACGAGGTCGACACCGCCGAGGACGGCGAAGCCGCGCTGCGCGTCCTGCGGGACGCGCCGCCGCCGGACGCGATCCTGCTCGACCTCGTGCTGCCGCACATGACCGCGAACGGGCTCCTCGACACGATCGACGCGTCGCTCCGGCCCCGCCCGCCGGTCGTCCTCATGACCGGCATGGTGCCGCGCCCGGCGATCGCGCCCGGCGTGGACGACGTGCTCCTGAAGCCGTTCGACGTGGACGAGCTGCTCGCCCGCATCGCGCGCGCCTGCTCCGCTGTCGCTCGCTCGGCCGGGGTCGAGGCGAGCGCCGCGCCCTGATCCAGGAGCGGCGTCGCTCATCAGGGGCCGATCGGGAGGCTCCCGCGTCCTTGCGGCGGGGCGCGGCCGCGGCACGGGTAGGCGTCGCAGCGGCCCCCTGCCAGCGCGACACAGCAGTGGAGCGGCTCGCCCCGGGCATCCTCGAAGCGGACCGACCAGCGCTGGGGCGCGACCTCGAGCACCCCGTAGCCCCACGACGTGCCGTAGAAGAGAGCGCGCGCCCCCTCCACCGTGACGCCCGCGAAGGGGTCATCCCGCACGTCGGCGGCGTTCCCCGACACGAACACGTCGTAGCCGGCGGGGGCGCGGAGGTGCTGGAGCTGGTGGTGGTGGCCAGCGAGCCAGGCCGCGATGCGGCCCCGCGCGGCCTCCTCGACGCGAGCGACGCCGCGCAGGAAGGCCGCCGCCGGGCGCCGGCCGGCCCGGTCCGCCGCCGCCGGCGCGTAGTGGGCGACCACGAAGCAGGTCCGCGTCGCGCAGCCGTCCGCGGCCTCGCGCACGAACGCGACCTCCTCGTCGAGCGTGAAGCCGCCGTACCCGCCGGCCAGGACGTTCGCGTCGAGCACGATGAAGCGCGCGGGCCCTCGGTCGAGCACGTAATGGCGCCCCGGCATCGTCCAGGCGCGAGAGCGGTGCGCCACGGCGAGGCACGCCTTCGCGCGCGCGACGGCCGCCTCGTCGCGTCGCGGCACGCCGCACTCGCCCCGGGCCTCCACGTCGTGGTTTCCCAGCGCG
>DASWDS010000169.1:0-2885 GCA_036395165.1 Anaeromyxobacteraceae bacterium
CCGAGCAAAGCTCGTCGGGGCCCCTCCCTGCTGGCCGGGTCCCGTGCGCTGCCGCAGGCGGCATGCGCCGCCTCTCCGGCAGCGCCCCGGCGCGCTCGCTTCGCTCGCGTGTTCGCGAATCATGCTCGCCCGTTTAGAGCACGTCGCGCAAGGTCCGCGCGCCGAGCGCGCGGCGCAGCACGAGGAAGAGCTCGGCGGTCGCGATCGCGTCCGTGAGCGCGTGATGCGCGGCGTAGTCGGGGAGCCCAAACCGCCGCCGCGAGTCGCTCAGGTTGAGCGACGGGAGCTGGTGCTGGGCGTCGGGGTCGATGAAGCGTGCCTTTTTCGCGACCCGCACGAGCAGGTCCACCGTGTCCACCACGCGCGGCTTCGCCCAGCGCACCCCCATGGCGGCGTGCGCGCGCCGGAGGAAGCGCACGTCGATCGCGGCCTGGTGGACGAGCAGGACGCCGCCGGCGAGCCGCTCGTCGACGGCGCGCAGCACGTCCGTGAGTGGCGGCGCGTCGCGGACATCGCCCGGGACGAGCTGGTGGAGGCGCACCGAGGCGGCGCCGATGGCGTCGCCCGCCTCCGGCCGGACGAGGCTCTCGAACGCCTCGCCGAGCTGGATCGTCCCGCCTCGCACCGGGAGCATCCCGACCGCGAGGATGGGGTCGTGCCTCGCGTCGAGACCGCCCGTCTCCAGATCGAGGGACCAGTACGTGACCTCGTCCCAGCGTGGCGAAGGCCAGAGCACGCTAGAAGAGATCCGTCCGGTAATGGTAGGCGGCCGTCTCCTGCCACTCGCGCACGGCTCGCAGCGAGTCCTTGAGCCGGCTCCGTTCGATGGAGGAGAGCGCGCCGATGGCGAGCGTGTTCACGGGCGGCTTGCCCTCCGCGAGCATCCTGATCTGCTCGCGCAGGCGAAGGCCGAGCAGGAAACGGTAGGCCTCGCGGAGCGTGGCGCGCACGTCGTTCCCGATGAGGCCGCCCGCGACTGCGGCGTCGAGCCGCGCGAGCGTGTTCCGCGCCGGCGACCCGACCTCGAGCGCGTAGGGGCGGGCGAGGAACACGATGGGCGAGATGGCCTGCAGCTTGAGGTCGATCTCCTCGCCGCGGAGCCGCATGAGCAGCGACGGCGGCGGCCGGAACTCGAGGGCGGCCTTGGCGAGCGCGGAGAGGAAGACGCGCGCCTTCGCCGCGCGCGCGAGCACCGCGTCGAGCGGCGCGAGGTCGAGCGTGCCGTAGACGCGGCGGAAGTCGAAGAAGATGGCGGCCTGGAGGAGGGCGCGCGGCTTGGGCTCTCCGAGCCAGCCCGAGAAGCGCGCCTCCCACTCGGCGAGCGGCCCGTGCCAGGCGCGCGCCATGTAGTTGCCGGGGCAGCGCGGGAACCCAGCCGACTCCAGATCCGAGTTGGCGCGCTCGGCCAGGGCCGCGAAGTAGGGCTCGTCCGCGGCCGTGCCGCCGTGCACGAGCGCGTTGTCCTGGTCCGTGAGGAGCGTCTGCTCCATCCGGCCCTCGGAGCCGAAGGCGATCCAGGCGTAGGGGGCGGGCGGCGGCCCCAGCTCCTGCTCCGCCCAGCGCAGGATCCGGCCGAGGAGCGCGTCGTTCAGGCGCGCCACGAAGCCGGCGATCACCGTCGCGTCGAGCCCGCCGGCGAGGAGCGAGGAGGCCATCTCCGTCACGCGCCGGCCGTACCCGGGGAGCGCCTCGTGCGAGCGGAGCCGCTCGACGCTGCGCAGCACGGGCACCGGTCCCTGCGCGCTGTTCTTGAGGAGGTCGTTCGCGGTCACGACGCCGACGACCACGTCGCCGCGCACGATGGGGAGGTGGTGCACGCCCGCCTCGAGGAGCGTCTGCCACGCCTCGTAGATCGCGGTCTGGCCGGCGACGGTGCGGAGCGGCGTCGAGTAGACGTCCGTGACGAGCGTGCCGGGTCCGAGCCCCTCGGCGAGCACCTTGTTCCGGAAGTCACGATCCGTGACGATGCCCGCCGGCGACGTGTCCACCAGGACCGACGACACGCCCTCCTTGCGCATGACCCTCGCCGCCTCGCCCACCGTGGCGGTGGCGGGGACGCGGACGGGCGGGCGCCGCACGAGGCTCTCGACCGCGACGCCCAGGTCGGCCTGGAAGGTCGTCACCTGCGTCCGCGCCAGGCTGTGCTTGAGGCGCTCGGCGAGGCCCGCCGCGAAGTGGCTCGCGAACCGCGCGTCCGCGAGGAGCCGCTCGAACTCCTCCGCCGGGATGCGGTAGGCGAGGAGGTCCTCCTCCACGATCGCGTCGAGCGTCGCCTTCTTCGCGATGAGCGAGGTGTAGCCGAAGACCTCGCCCTCCTCGAGGAGCTGCAGCGTCTGCCCTTCGCGCTCGAGGCGGACCACGCCCTTGCGGATGATGTAGAGGTGGCGGAGGGGCGTGCCGTCTCGCTCGACGAGGCGCGTGCCCACCGGGAAGAAGCCGATGTCGAGCGAGCGCGCCGCGCGCTCGAAGAGCGGCGGCGGCAGATCGCCGAAGGGGCGCGTCGCGCGGACGAAGGCGACGGGATCGAGGGCGGACATCGCGGCGAGCATAGCACCGGCCGACCGGGCGGGCCCGGGAGGGCCTCGCCGCATCGCATCCAGGGTGATAACCCTTGGTCGAGGAGGGGGGGAACCATGACGAGGACGAGGACGCTCGCTCTGCTGCTCACTGTGGCGGCGCTCGCCACGCCCATCGCCGCCCGCGCCGACGTCTTCGGTTTGACGGTGGAGGTGTGGGGCGGGTGGAAGCGGTACGACGCGCTCGGCCTGAAGAACAACCTGAGCAGCGCGCCCGATCGGGATCTGCTGAAGGGATCGTTCAACGCGGTGGGGGGGGACGCCGTCCTCAAGCTCGGCCTGCTCGAGCTCGGCGCGCTGTACGAGGGC
>DASWDS010000170.1:0-17759 GCA_036395165.1 Anaeromyxobacteraceae bacterium
ACCCGCTCGACGGCACGACCAACTACGCGCACGGGCTGCCGCACTTCGCGGTGAACGTCGGCGTCGAGGACGGCGGCGGCCTCGTGGCGGGCGCCACCTACGACCCGGTCCGGGACGAGCTCTTCCTGGCGGGCCGCGGGCGAGGCGCGACGCTGGGCGGCGAGCGCATCGCGGTGTCGGATTGCGGCGAGCTGCGCGGCGCGCTCCTCTGCACCGGGTTCCCGTACGACATCCACCAGCACCCCGAGCTGCCGCTGCGGCTGTTCGCCGCCTACATCGAGCGCGCCCGCGCCGTGCGGCGCATGGGGAGCGCCGCGCTCGACCTCGCCTACGTCGCGTGCGGCCGCTTCGACGGGTTCTGGGAGATGAAGCTCAAGCCGTGGGACCTCGCCCCCGGCATCCTGCTCGTGCGCGAGGCCGGCGGCCTCGTCGCCGACTTCGACGGCGCCGATCGCATGCTCTCGACGGGCGAGATCTGCGCTGGCAACCCGCCGCTCCACCCGAAGCTCATGGAGATCCTGGCGGAGGTGCGGGGTCAGAAGCGGAGCGGCAGCCCGAGCACCGAGCGGGGATCGACGTAGAGGTCGCCCACCTTCATGCCCCAGTGCAGGTGCGGGCCGCTCACGCGCCCGCTCTTCCCGATGAGCCCGAGCCGCTGGCCGCGCGCGACGTGCGCGCCCTCCCGGACGAGCGTCCGCGAGAGGTGGAAGTAGGTCGTGTAGAGCCCGGCGCCGTGCCAGACGATGACCGTCCGGCCCGAGGCCCAGCAGTCGCGCACGAGCACGACGCGGCCCGCGTTCGAGGACGCGATCGGCGCGCCCACCTTCCCGGCGAGGTCGAGCCCGTAGTGCTGCGACGGCTTCACGCCGTTCAACGTCCGCCGCTCGCCGAAGCCTGCCGTCACGCGGGCGCGCCGGGGCCACGCGAACGGCGCCGCGAAGAGCGGCGGCGAGGGCGGCTGCGCGAAAGCGCGCGCGAAGGCGGCGTGGTCGGCCTCGATGCGCGCCTGCACCTCCGGTGGCGGCGGCTCCACGAAGCGCTGCTCGACCTCGAGCTCGCGCTCCGGGAACTCCGCGGCAGCGACCTGGAGCGTCCCCTGGAGCGGGGGCGCGCCCGCGCCGGGGGGGCCGAGCGCGACGGTGATCGCGAGCGGGCCCGCCGGCGTCTCGACGGGGAGCCCGCCGATGGCGGCGTAGCCCTGGCGCGTCTGGAAGGGGGCGAGGGCGCGTCCGGCCACCCTGACGGCGGGCGGCGCCGCCGTGCCGCGCACGACGACGAGGAACGCCTCGCCCGGGCGGACGCGCGCGGGCACGACCTCGACGGAGGGCGCGCCGGCGGCTGCGAGCGCGGCGGCCAGCAGAGGGGCGAGCGTCACGGCGCCATCTTATGACGCGCCGGAGAGCGGGCGCATGAGCCGGCGACACAGCCAGGCCGCGGCGCGGAACCGCGAGGCGATCCTCGCGGTCCTCGCGCGCCGCCTGCCGCGCCCCGCGACGGTGCTCGAGATCGGGAGCGGCACCGGCGAGCACGCTGTCTTCTTCGCGGCGCGCCTGCCGTCGAGCACGTGGCAGCCCTCGGACCCGGACCCGGGGAGCCTCGCCAGCATCGCCGCCTGGAGCGAGGAGGCGGGCCTCTCGAACGTCCTCCCGCCGCTGCGGCTCGATCTTCTCGCGCGGGCGTGGCGCGGGCAGCGCTGCGACGCGCTCGTCGCGGTGAACGTCCTGCACGTCGCGCCGGCCGGAGCGGCGGCGGCGCTGCTGGACGGCGCCGGAGAGGTCCTGCCGCGTGGCGGCTTCCTCTTCGTCGCGGGGCCGTTCGGGGACGAGGAGCTCGAAGCGCTCGTCGCGGCGGCGCGAGAGCGTGATCTCGCGCACGAGGAGACGGTCGGGATTCCGGACGGATGCCGGGTCGTGGTGCTGAGCAGGAAGTGAGCCCGAGCGAGTCGACGAGGCCGTGACCCTCCCCGCAACCTTCGCCTCAGTGAATCCTCTTCTTCTGCCCCGCCCACTCCTTCTCGCGCAGCTTGAACTTCTGCGTCTTCCCGGTCGACGTCTTGGGGAGCGGGCCGAGCTCCACCTTCTTCGGGCACTTGTAGTGCGCGAGCTGGCCGCGGCAGAACTCGACGAAGTCCTCCTCCGTCGCCCCGACTCCCGGGCGCAGCGTCACGAACGCCTTCGGCACCTCGCCCCACTTCTCGTCCGGGACGCCGATGACGGCCGCCTCCAGGACCGCCGGGTGCCGGAAGAGCGTCCGCTCGATCTCGATGGTCGAGATATTCTCTCCCCCCGAGATGATGATGTCCTTCTTGCGGTCGAGGAGCTCGATGTAGCCGTCGTCGTGCATGACGCCGAGGTCGCCCGAGTGGAACCACCCGCCGCGGAACGCGTCGGCCGTCGCGGAGGCATCCTCGTAGTACCCCTTCATCACGTTGTTGCCGCGCATCACGATCTCGCCCATGGTGCGCCCGTCGGCGGGCACGTCGCGCATCGACTCGTCCACGACGCGCAGCTCGGGCGCGTGCACGTACCCGACGCCCTGGCGCGACTTGAGGCGGGCGCGCGTCTCCGCGCTCTCGGCGTCCCAGGCGGCCTTCCACGTGCAGATGGTGTGTGGGCCGTAGGTCTCGGTGAGCCCGTAGACGTGCGCGATCTCGGCGCCGAGCGCCTCCATCCGCTCGATGACGGCCGGCGGCGGTGGCGCGCCCGCCGTGATGGCGCGCACCGGGCGCGGGAAGCGCCAGCTCGGCGAAGGGAGGCTCGACTGGAGCATGACGAGGACGGTGGGCGCGCCGCAGAAGTGCGTCACGTGCTCGTCCGCGACGAGCTGGAAGATGCGCGCCGGCTCGACCCTGGGCAGCACCACGTGGCGCCCGCCGGCTGCGGTGACCGCCCACGTGAAGCACCAGCCGTTGCAGTGGAACATGGGGAGCGTCCACAGGTACACGCTGGACGGTCGGAGCCCGTGCTCGATGACCTCGCCGAGCGCGTTCAGGTACGCGCCGCGGTGCGTATACATGACGCCCTTCGGATGGCCGGTCGTTCCGCTCGTGTAGTTGAGGCAGATGACCTGGTCCTCGTCGTCGATGGCCGGGGCGAACGGCCCGGGCTGACCCGACGCGAGGAGCGCCTCGTACGTCTGCGTCGAAGGGTGCGCCTCGGGCACCTCCGCCGCGGTCCAGATCACGCGCGCGAAGTCGATCTCCGTCCGCAGCGGGTCGACGACCGGCGCCAGCTCGGGGTGCGCGATGAGCACGCGCGCGCCGCTGTGGCGGAGGATGGCGCCGATCTCGTGCGAGGTGAGGCGCACGTTGATCATGACCAGCACGGCCCCGAGCTGCGGCACGCCGAAGTGCGCCTCCAGCGCCTCGAGCGAGTTCGGCACGAGCACCGCCACGCGGTCGCCCTTGCGCACCCCCGCCTCGCGCAGCGCGGACGCGAGGCGGTAGACGCGCGCTCCCAGCTCGCGATACGTGAGGCGCCGCTCCCCGTCCACGACCGCCGTCGCCTCCGGGTAGACGTGCAGCGCTCGCTCCAGAAAGGCGAGGGGCGTGAGGAACGAGCGGTGGACCTCGGCCGGCCAGCCGGATCGCGACCACAGCTGCTGGAAGAGCGGCGTCTCCATCTCCCCTCCTTAGCGGCGTGAGCCAGCTTCGCAATCGGGTCGCGTCGAACGAGACGACCCTCCCGAGGGCAGGCGCTAAGATGTCGCGCACTTCGAAATCGCGAGGAGCGTGGCATGCCCGAGGGCCCCGAGGTCGAGACCGAGAAGCTCCACGAGCTGATCCACGAGGAGCTCGAGCACGAGGGCGGCTCGTTCCTGCGCAACATCGCCCTCACGACCGCGATCCTCGCGGCGCTCGCGGCCATCGCGAGCCTCCGCGCCGGCGGGACGGTGAACGAGGCGCTGCGGCTCGAGACCGCCGCCACCCGCCTCCAGGCGGAGGCGTCGGACCAGTGGGCGTACTACCAGGCGAAGGGCGTGAAGGGCGCCGTCGCCGAGGCGGCGCGCGCCGCCTGGCTCGCGGCGGGAAAGGAGCCGCCGGGGGAGCACGGCGCGAAGCGGGAACGGTACGCCGAGGAGCAGAGCGAGATCCAGGAGAAGGCGCGCGAGCTGGAGAAGGAGCGCGACGCGAGGGAGCACGAGGCGGAGCACCTCATGCACCTGCACCACCGCTTCGCCGCCGCGGTGGCCCTCTTCCAGGTCGCCATCGCGCTCGGCGCCGTCGCGGCGCTGACGAGGAAGCAGCTCGTGTGGCTCGCGTCGATGGCGCTCGGGGCGGCGGGGATCGCGTTCTTCGCGGTCGCCTGGCTCGCGTGACCGCGACGTCGAGAATCGCGGGGAGTCAAGCCCTTGCGTGCGCCGAGCGCGCCGTGTGAGAACGCCGCGGCGGTGATCGACCTCTCCACGCTCAACCCACCCCAGCGCGAGGCGGTGACGACGACGGAGGGACCGCTCCTCGTCCTCGCCGGCGCGGGCTCGGGCAAGACGCGCGTCATCGCCCACCGCGTGGCGTGGCTGCTCGTCCAGGGCGTCGCCCCCGAGGCCATCCTCGCCGTCACGTTCACGAACAAGGCCGCCGGGGAGATGCGCGAGCGCGTCGCGGCGCTTGCGGGTCCGCCCGGGGCGGACGTGTTCGTCTCGACGTTCCACAGCTTCGGCCTCGCGCTCCTCCAGGAGGAGCACGCCTTGGCGGGGCTGCCGCGCCGCTTCGGGATCTGCGACGCCGGCGACCAGGTCGCGATCGTGAAGCGCTGCATGCGCGAGGTGAGGGTGGACGACCGCGCCTTCGACGCGCGGCGCGTCCTGTTCCTCATCTCGGCCGCGAAGAACGCGCTCGCGAAGAGGATCAAGCTGCGCCCGGAGGGCCAGGGTGACGACTACGACCTCATCGCCTCCGAGGTCTTCCCGCGCTACCAGGCGGCGCTGCGCGCGCAGCGCGCGGTGGACTTCGACGACCTCATCGCGCTCCCCGCGGAGCTCCTGAGGTCGGACGCTGCGCTGCGGCGCAAGCTCCAGGAGCGCTTCCGCTACCTGCTCGTGGACGAGTACCAGGACACGAACCGCTGCCAGCTCGAGCTCCTGAAGCTCGTCGCCGGCGAGCGGAGCAACGTCTGCGCGGTCGGCGACGACGACCAGGCCATCTACGGCTGGCGCGGCGCCGAGGTGAAGAACATCCTGCGCTTCGACAGGCACTTCCCGGGCGCGAAGGAGGTCCGGCTCGAGCAGAACTACCGCTCGACGGGCAGGATCCTCGCCTGCGCCAACGGCGTCATCGCGAAGAACCCGCACCGGAAGGCGAAGCGCCTCTGGACGGCAGGCGGCGAGGGAGAGCCGGTGCGCGTCGCCGCGCTCGAGACGGAGGAGGACGAGGCGCGGCTCGTGGCCGACCTCGTCGTCCGCGGCCGCGCGGAGGGCCGATCCTGGTCGCACTTCGCGGTGCTGTACCGGCTGAACGCGCAGTCGCGCCCGATCGAGGAGGCGCTGCGAGAGGCCCAGGTGCCGTACCGCGTGCGCGGCGGCCCCGCCTTCTTCGACCGCGCGGAGGTCCGCGACCTCCTCGCCTACTTGAAGGTGTGCACCCATCCGACGGACGAGGTGTCGCTCGCGCGCGTCGTGAACGTGCCGGCGCGCGGCCTCGGCGACGCGTCGGTGGAGCGCATTCACGCCTGGGCGACCGAGCGCGGCGTGACGCTCTTCGAGGCGCTCTCGCGCGCGCCGGAGGCGGCGGACCTCCCGCGCGGCGCCGCCGACCGCATGATGGCCTTCGCGGCGCTCATCGAGCGCTACGCCGCAGCCTTCCGCGAGGGACCCATCGGGGACGTGGCGCGGCGCCTCGTCGCCGAGGTGGACCTCAACTCGCACGCGCGCGCCGGCGTGAAGTCGGCCGAGGCGGCCCAGCGCAAGGTGGACGCGATCGACAGCCTGCTTCGGTCGATCGAGGGCTGGGCGCAGCGGACCGGCAAGAAGCCGACCCTCCCGAACTACCTCGCGAAGCTCGCGCTCGACTCGCGGGAGGACGACGCCGAGGGGGGGGACGGCGTCACGCTCATGAGCCTGCACTCGGCGAAAGGGCTCGAGTTCCCGGTGGTCTTCGTGATCGGGATGGAAGAGGACCTGCTCCCCTGTGCCGGCATCCAGGGCGAGGCGCGCGACCTCGACGAGGAGCGGCGGCTCGCCTACGTCGGCATCACCCGCGCGCGGGAGCAGCTCGTCCTGACGCGGGCCGCGGCGCGGGTGAAGCGGGGGAAGCTCCTGCCGCGGACGCCGAGCCGTTTCCTGGAGGATCTCCCCGAGGGCGCCTTCGTGGTATACGACCCGGCCAAGGACGTGCAGCCGCCGGAGCAGGTCGCGGCCCGCTCGGCCGAGGTGCTGGCAGCCCTCAAGGCGCGCTTCGCGGCGGCCAAGGGCTGACGGTCTGCTGATCCTGTCTTGCCTTGACAAGAAGCGCGCCCTCTTCTAAAAGGCGCCTTTCCAATTTTCGGAGTCTCGTAGGTTTTTCAATGACCAAGGGCACCCACAGCGCGACGAAGAGCGAGGCCCTCAAGGGCCGGAAGTGGTGGGTCGTGGATATCGCCGACCTCCCCGTCGGACGCGTCGCGAGCCAGGTTGCGAGCGTCCTGAAGGGCAAGCACAAGCCGAGCTACACGCCGTCCATGGACGTGGGCGACTTCGTGGTGGTCGTGAACGCCGAGAAGGTCCGCTTCTCCGGGAACAAGGAGACGGACAAGCTCTACTTCACGCACACGATGCACCCGGGCGGCGCGAAGCTGACGCCTCCGCAGAAGCTCCGGCAGAAGCACCCGGATGCCATCTTCCTGAACGCGGTTCGGCGCATGCTGCCGCGCTCGACGCTCGGCCGCGACATGATGCGGAAGCTCAAGGTCTACGCCGGCGCGGACCACCCGCACGTCGCCCAGAAGCCCGAGCCGCTGAAGCTCTCGCTGTAACGAGGAACAGATGCCCCAGCTCCAGATCTCCGTCGGCCGTCGCAAGGAGTCCGTCGCCCGCGTGCGCCTCGCGCCCGGCACGGGCAACATCACCATCAACGGCCGCTCGCTCGACGCCTACTTCGGCCGCGAGACGTCGAAGATGATCCTGGTCGAGCCGCTCAAGATCGTCGACCAGATGGGCAAGCTCGACGTCTTCGTCAACGCGAAGGGCGGCGGGCTCTCCGGCCAGGCCGGCGCGATCCGCCACGGCATCACGCGGGCGCTCATCGAGATCAACGGCGAGTGGCGCGCCATCCTCAAGAAGGCGGGCTTCATCACCCGCGACGCGCGTGCCGTCGAGCGCAAGAAGTACGGCCAGCCCGGCGCCCGCAAGCGGTTCCAGTTCTCGAAGCGCTAGGCGCTTCGCGCACCTCGACACACCTGGCGGCCGGTCGCGCACTCGCGACCGGCCGCCGTCGTTTTCAACGGGGCGTGCCGCCCCGCCCCGCACCTTTCGAGCGACGGCCCCACCCCTGCGCTTCGGGCCCCCGCCCGTTGCGCTGCGGCCGAGCGCGAAGCCCGCCTTCCCGGCTGCCACCCGGGCGGCCGGGCAATGGCTTTGCACCGGGAGCGGGTGATAGGCTCGCCGGCCGTATGGAGCTGAACGAGATCCTGCAGGTCGCGCTCAGGGCCAACGCGAGCGACATCCACCTGAAGGCGGGGCTCCCGCCCATGTTCCGCGTGGACGGCGCGCTCGTGCCGCTCAAGGACGCGCGCCGCCTGCCGCCCGAAGAGGTGGCGCGGATGGCGCTCGGCATCATGAACGAGTTCCAGAAGGAGAAGTTCAAGCAGACGAACGAGGTCGACCTCGCCTACGGCGTCCCCGGCCTGGGCCGGTTCCGCGTCAACATCTTCCAGCAGCGCGGCACCGTCGGCGGCGTCTTCCGCGTCATCCCGTTCAAGATCCAGTCGATCGAGCAGCTCATGCTGCCGAAGGTGATCGAGAAGCTCGCGGGCGAGCAGCGCGGGCTCATCCTCGTCACCGGCACCACCGGCTCGGGCAAGTCCACCACGCTCGCGGCGATGATCGACCACGTCAACGCGACCGAGACCTGCCACATCATGACGATCGAGGACCCGATCGAGTTCCTCGTCCGCGACAAGCGCTCGATCGTGAACCAGCGCGAGGTGGGCGTCGACACGATGAGCTTCGGGCAGGCGCTGAAGAGCGCGCTGCGCCAGGACCCCGATGTCATCCTCGTCGGCGAGATGCGCGACCTCGAGACGATCGAGACGGCGCTCACCGCGGCCGAGACGGGCCACCTCGTCATGTCGACCCTGCACACGGTCGACGCGACCGAGACGATCAACCGCATCATCTCCGCCTTCCCTCCCTACCAGCAGAAGCAGGTGCGCCTCCAGCTCGGCTCGACGCTGAAGGGCGTCGTCTCGCAGCGGCTCGTGCCGCGCGCCGACGGCCACGGCCGCGTCCCGGCCATCGAGGTGCTGCTCGCGACCGCCCGCGTGCGCGAGCTCATCGAGGACAAGGACCGCACGAAGGAGATCCCGGACGCCATCGCGCAGGGAAACGTCTCCTACGGGATGCAGACGTTCGACCAGAGCCTCATGTCGCTCCTCAAGTCGGGGCTCATCACCTACGAGGAGGCGCTCCGGCAGGCCACGAACCCGGACGACTTCGCGCTGCGGGTGTCGGGCATCTCCGGCACGAGCGACTCGAAGTGGGATGGCTTCGAGGCGAAGCCGGGAGAGCCCGGCGGTGCGCCTGCCGCGGCGCGCAGCCCTGCCGGCACGCCCCCGCCACGGCCGTCCACGCCCGGGAGCGGGAGCGGCGCGACCGTCGCCCGGGTCGCGCCCGCGCAGGTGCCGGTGAAGCCGGCCGCGCCCGCGGTCGACGACGACTTCCAGATCGAGCGCTTTTAGCGAAGGCCGGAGGGATGGCCGAGGAGATCAACCCGCTCGAGCGCGCGAAGGCGCTCGCGCTGCGCGTGCTCGCCTTTCACGCGAGGAGCGAGGCGCAGCTGCGCACCCGCCTGGCGAAGGGCGGCTTCCCCGACGAGGCCGAGGAGGTCGTCGTGTGGCTGCGAAGGCTCGGCTACCTCGACGACGCCGCCTACGCGAAGGCCCGCGCCCGCGAGCTGCTCGCGCCGGGGCGCGCCGGCCCGCGCATGGCGGAGCGCCGGCTCCGCGCGGCGGGGATCGACGCCGCGGCCGCCGCCGGGGCGGTGCGCGCGGCCGCGGACGAGCGGGCGCAGGAGCTGTCGTCCGGTCGCGAGCCCGCCGAGATGGTGCTCTGCCGCGCCGCGCTCGCGCGCAAGCTCCGCGGCGCCGACCCGGCAGCGCTCGACGCGCGCGCCCGCGCGGGACTGGCGCGCTTCCTCCTCGGCCGCGGGTTCTCGGGATCGGTCGTGGCGAGGGTGGTCGGGATGCGCGAGGATCTCGACCTCGGGGAGTAGTCGGGTTCGCGTCCCCCTCCCCCGCGACGGGGGGGAGAGGGGGACGACACGCTCGGGGTCGCGGTTGCTGAGGTCGCCCTCGTGCTGGTCGTCGCGGTTACTGCGCGTAGCGCGGCTTTGGGCTATCTTCCGCCCTCCATGCGCCTCCGGATCGCCCTCCCGCTCGTCCTCACGCTGGCCGTCGGCGGCTGCGCCGGCTCGCGCATCTCCGTCACCGGCGACGTCAAGTACGGCAAGTCGGCCGAGGAGGACTACAACTCCGGGATGGAGGAGCTCAAGTCGCGCAACTTCCCGGAGGCGACGAAGTTCTTCGAGCACGTCCGGACCAAGTACCCATTCTCGAAGTTCGCCGCGCTCTCGGAGCTGCGGCTCGCGGACGTGAAGTTCGACCAGGACCGCTTCATCGAGGCCGCCGAGGCGTACCAGCAGTTCGTGCGCCTGCACCCGACGCACGAGCAGGCCGACTACGCCGGCTTCCGGGTGGCCCTGGCGCACTGGAAGGACGCGCCGAGCGACTTCTTCCTCTTCCCGCCCTCGTACGAGAAGGACGAGCAGCAGGTGCGGGACGCGGCGAAGACGGTCGACGACTTCCTGAAGAAGTTCCCGCAGTCGAAGTACGGGCCCGAGGCGGAGAAGCTCGCGGCGGCGGCGAAGAGCCGGCTCGCCGAGCACGAGTGGTACGTGGCCGAGTTCTACGCGAGCCGCAAGCACTGGGCGGGCGCCGCGGGCCGGCTCGAGACCCTCGTGAAGGATTACCCGGGCTCGCAGCGCGAGCCGGAGGCGCTCCTTCAGCTCGCCGAGGCCTACCTCAAGCTCGACGAGAAGTTCCGGGCGCAGCAGGCGCTCCAGCAGCTCATCGTGAAGCACCCGCAGGATCCGCGCCGGGGCCAGGCGGAGAAGCTCCTTGCCTCGCTCCGGTAGCCGGCGCGCGGGCGCCTCGACGGGCGACCTCTCCCGCATCGGCGTGAAGCAAGAGGCCCGCCTCGCGGGAGGCAGCGGCGCGCCCTACCTCGTGCCGGGTGGCCTCGCGCTGGTGGCCGCCGTCGCCGCGTGGCTCTTCTGGGGAAGGCTCGCCTCCTGCGGCGCCTCGCTCGCGACGCCCGAGACGCAGATCCGCACCGCGCTCGCGCACCAGGATCGCGCGCACCTCGACGACGTGTACGGGTTCCACGGCGGTGGCACGGTCGAGCTCTACGGCGTCACGTTCGGCGACGTCGCGCCCTCCGTCGAGCGGGGCCGGGCCACCGTCGTCGCCATGCTCTCGGCGGAGGGACGCGCGGTGTGGCGGGATCAGGAGGCGAAGCTCGCCTACCTCGGGCGCGAGCGCTTCCACATGAAGCCCTGCTCGATCGCCCTCTGGTGCGGCGAGGGCGACCAGTTCGAGCGGCTCAGGGGCGTCCTCCTCGCGCTCTTCCGACGCCACGACGCCTTCGAGCGGCGCGACCTCGCCGCCTACGAGCGCCTCCTCGCGACCGGGTATCGCGAGGGCCCCGACGATCGCGCCGCGGTGCTCAGGCGGCTCGCGGGGGACCTCTCGCGCGCGGCGGGGCGCGCGCGCGTGCTCGCCTGGCAGATCAGGGTGGAGCGCGGCGCCGCCGAGGTGGGCGAGGACCTGGAGCTCGCCACGCAAGGCGGCGCGCGGCGCGAGCGGCGCCTCTACCGCCTCGAGCGGGAGGGGGAGCGGTGGGTGTTCGTGGGAGGGATCTGACGAACGCGGCAACGCGCCGAGCCTCGGTCGCGGGCTACGCCGGGTCCGGCTCCTTTGGTACACTCCCCGGCCATGACCGAGCTCGACGACGCCTTGAAGCAGGCTCTCACGCTGGGCCGGGCCTACTACCTCAAGAAGGAATACGCGCGCGCCGAGCAGTACCTCACGCAGGTGGTCGAGCAGAACCAGTCGTTCGCCGACGTCTACAACATGCTCGGCGTCGTCTACCACGACCAGGGGCAGTACCAGAAAGCCCAGCGCGCCTTCGAGGCGGCGCTGCGGCTCAACCCCAGCTACACCGACGCCGCCCTCAACCTGGCCGTCATCTACAACGACACCGGCAAGTACCAGGCGGCGCGCGACACCTACCGCCAGGCGCTCTCGAACTCGGGCGCCGCGCCCGGCCAGCTCGATCGGTTCGTGAAGGGCAAGCTCGCCAACATGTACGCCGACGTCGGGGACGTCTGGCAGTCGGCCGGGATGTACGCGGAGGCGGTGAAGGAGTACCAGCGCGCCCTCGAGCTGTGCCCGGCCTTCGTCGACATCCGGGCGCGCCTCGCGGCCGCGCACCGTGACTCCGGCGCCCGCGACGAGGCCATCTCGCAATACCAGGAGATCGTCCGACAGAACCCGAGCTACGTCCCGGCGAGGCTCTCGCTCGGGCTCGCGCTGCAGGCCGCCGGACGCCGCGACGAGGCGGTGCGGCACTGGACCGCGGTGCTCGACCTCTCGCCCGGGAACAGGAGCGCCGAGATGTACCTCAAGCTGGCGGAGACCGCGGTGCCCGACCGCACCACGACCTAGATGCCCGCCCGCAACCCACTCGCGCTCCGCTTCCTCTCCGGGCGGTACCAGGGCGGCCTCGCGCCGCTCGAGCCCGGACGCGCCTTCGTCATCGGGCGGCAGCCCGGGGTCGAGCTCGTCCTGCCGGAGGACCTCGTCTCGCGCCGTCACGCCCGGCTCGCCTTCGAGGGCGAGGACCTCCTCCTCGAGGACCTCGGCTCGACGAACGGCACGTACCTGAACGGCGTGCGCGTGGCGAAGGCGCGCGTCGCGGAGGGCGATCGCATCCTCATCGGCGGCTCGCTCCTGAAGCTCGTCGCACGCGACGCCGCGCAGGCGGCGAGCGCGGCGGAGGTGCGCGCCAGCCTCGAGCGCGCGGCGGTGACCGCCGAGCCGAAGCGCGCGAGCGCCATGCAGGGCCGCCTCGAGGAGGTGCCGCTGCCGGACCTGCTCCAGCTCTTCGGGACCGCCCGGAAGACGGGCGTCCTCACCATCCAGCGCGACGTGCACACGGCCGAGATCCACTTCGACAAGGGCCGCGTGACGGCGTGCGCGATCGACGGCCGCGACGACCTGACGCCGGAGAAGAGCTTCTACCGGCTGCTCGGCTGGGCCTCGGGCCACTTCGAGCTGCGCCCGGCCTCGTCGCCCCCGGAGGGCCAGCGCCCGATGTCCGAGTCCATCGAGGGGCTGCTCATGGAGGGGATGCGGCAGCTCGACGAGCTGCGGCGCCTGCGCGGCAAGCTGCCCGGCCACGTCGCGGCGGACTCGTCGCCGCCCGAGGACGTCGACGCCGACGACCGCGCACTGCTCGCGCTCGCCGCCCAGCACGGCTCCGTCGACGCCGTGCTCGACGCGACCCCGCTGCCCGATCTCGCCGCGGCCGAGCGGCTGGCCGCGCTGCTCTCGCGCGGGCTCCTCATGGCGGTTTAAAGCCCTCGGGCGCTCGCGCCTGTTGCCCGCCCGGCCCGCGCAGGCTAGGTCTCCGCCATGACCGGAGCGGATCAGGTGCGGCTCACGACCCTCAGCCACGGCGCGGGTTGAGCCTGCAAGATCCGCCCCGCGGATCTGGCGCAGGTGCTGCGCCGCCTCCCTCGCACGCAGGACCCGCGCGCGCTCGTCGGCCACGAGACGCACGACGACGCCGCGGTGTACCGGCTCTCGGACACCGAGGCCGTGGTCGAGACGGTGGACTTCTTCACGCCGGTCGTGGACGACCCGTTCCTCTTCGGGCGGATCGCGGCCGCGAACGCCCTCTCCGACATCTGGGCGATGGGCGCGCGGCCGCTCTTCGCGCTGAACCTCGTCGGCTTCCCGGTGACGAAGCTGCCGCTCGAGACCCTCGGCGAGATCCTGCGCGGCGGCGCCGATGCGGCGCAGGAGGCGGGCATCCCGATCCTGGGCGGGCATAGCATCGACGACCCGGAGCCGAAGTACGGGATGGCGGTGACCGGGATCGTCCACCCCGAGCGCGTGCTGCGGAACGTCGGCGCCCGCGCCGGCGACCGCCTCCTCCTCACGAAGCCGCTCGGCTCGGGCATCGTCACGACCGCCATCAAGCGCGGCATCGCCGACGCGGCGCTCGTCGAGCGCACGGTCCACGTCATGGCCGCGCTCAACCGCAGCGCGGGCGAGGCGCTCGCCGCGAGCGGCGCCGTGCACGCCCTCACCGACGTGACCGGCTTCGGCCTCCTCGGGCATGCCTGGGAGATGGCGCTCGGCTCGGCGGTCGGGCTCCGGCTGCGCGCCGCGGCCATCCCGGTCCTCGACGGCGTTCACGCCCTCGCCGCGCAGGACGTCATCCCGGGCGGCTCGAAGGCGAACCTCGCCTGGGTGGCGCCGCACGTGCGCTTCGACGACGCCATCGACGCGCCCACCCGCGCGGTGCTCGCAGACGCCCAGACGAACGGCGGGCTCCTCGCGGCGATCGCGCCCGACCGGTTCGAGGCCGTCCTCGAGGCGCTCCGCCAGGCGGGCGTGCAGGCGCACGCCATCGGCGAGGCCGTCGCGGGGGGCGAGGCGCGCATCGAGGTGCTCGCGCGGTAGAATCGGCGCGTGTCACACGCGCTCCTCCTCACGCTCGCCACCCTCGCGCTCGCCGCCCCGGCCGCCCGGCCGCGCGCGCCGCCTCGCGAGGCGGCGTTCGTGGTCGTCCTCGACCCGGGCCACGGCGGGGAGAAGGAGGGCGCCGTCGGGCCGACGGGCGTCCGCGAGAAGGAGATCGCGCTGCAGATCGCGCGCCGCGTGGCCGCGAAGCTCGCCCGCCAGGGCGGGCGCGTCGTGCTCACGCGCACGGGCGACGTGGCCGTGCCGCTCGCGCAGCGCGCGGCCCTCGCGAACGCGGAGCGCGCCGACCTCTTCGTCTCGATCCACCTCAACGCGATGCCCGGCGCGGCGCGAGCCCACGCGCGCGGCGTGGAGAGCTACTTCCTCTCCGCCGACGCGAGCGACGCGTCGGCGACCGCCGTGGCCGCCCGCGAGAACGCGGATCGGCTGTCCGGCGAGGCGGAGATCGACTCCGACGACCCGGTCTCCGGGATCCTGCAGGACCTCGCCGACACCGACGCGCTCGCCGAGAGCTCGCGCCTCGCCTACGCTCTCCACGAGAGCCTCGTGAGCCGCCTCGGCGCCGAAGATCGCGGCGTCAAGCAGGCGCCCTTCTACGTGCTCGCGGGCGCGCGCATGCCGGCGGTGCTGCTCGAGGTCGGCTTCGTGTCGCACGCGGCCGAGTCGAGGAGGCTCGCGACGGCGGGGTACCAGGAGCTCGTCGCGCAGGCGATCGCGGACGGGGTGGCGGCCTGGCGCGCCGCCACGAAGCACGCGGCCCGGTGAGCAGCCCGGCGCGCCCCGTGTTAGAAGTCCCGCCCTATGACTGCCCGAGCCCACGGTCGCGGCGACCTCGATCTGCGCGCCATCACTCTCGAGCCCGGCGTCTCGAAGCACGCCGAGGGCTCCTGCCTCGCGAAGTTCGGCGACACCCAGGTGCTCTGCACGGCGTCGGTCGAGGATCGCGTGCCGCCGCACGTGTACGGCACGGGCGCGGGGTGGGTCACCGCGGAGTACGGCATGCTCCCGCGCTCCACGAACGAGCGCATGGCGCGCGAGGCCGCGCGCGGCAAGCAGGGCGGGCGGACCCTCGAGATCCAGCGCCTCATCGGCCGGGCGCTGCGCGCCGCCATCGACCTGCGCGCGCTCGGTCAGCGGACCATCACCCTCGACTGCGACGTCATCCAGGCCGACGGTGGCACGCGGACGGCGGCCATCACCGGCGGCTTCGTCGCGCTCGCCCTCGCGGTCCGCGCGCTCCAGGCGCGGCGCACGATCTCGACGTCGCCCGTGAAGCGGCACGTGGCCGCCGTGTCGGTCGGCATCCTCGACGGCGTGGTGCGGCTCGACCTCGACTACGCCGAGGACTCGACGGCCGAGGTGGACATGAACGTCGTCGCGACCGGCGAGGGCGAGCTCGTCGAGGTGCAGGGGACCGCCGAGGGCAAGGCGTTCCGGCGCGAGCAGCTCGACCGGATGGTGGACGTCGCGCTCGACGGGATCGCGCGGCTCAGGGCGGCGCAGGAGGGCGCGCTGGCCGCGAAGGGGTAGGCCGGTGCTGGAGCTCTTCTTCGCCACCACGAACCCCGGCAAGCTGCGCGAGCTGCGCCGCCTCGTGGCGGGGCTCCCCGTCCGCGTCGTCTCGCCCGACGAGCTCGGCCGCGCGCTGCCGGAGGTGGTCGAGGACGGGAGCACGTTCCGCGAGAACGCCGAGAAGAAGGCGTCGGCCTGCGCGCGCTTCTCCGGGCTCCATGCGCTCGCGGACGACTCGGGGCTGTGCGTGGACGCGCTCGGCGGCGCGCCGGGGGTCCACTCCGCGCGCTGGTCGGAGCTCGATGACGGCCTCGCGAGCCCGGCCTGCGCGCTGCCGCAGGTCGCGGTGCGCGAGCTCGGGCCCGAGCTCGCGCGGGCGGCGCGCGACGAGGCGAACAACGACAAGCTCCTCGCCGCGCTGGCGGGCGTGCCGGACGCGCGCCGCGGCGGCGCGTACGTGGCGGCGCTGGCGCTGGCGCGGCCCGACGGCTCGATCGCGGCGCACGTCGAGGGCACCTGCCGGGGCCGGATCGGGCACCTCCGGCGCGGCAGCGGTGGGTTCGGGTACGACCCGTTGTTTGTGCCGGAGGCGGCTGCGCCGGAGCGAGCGGGGGGGCCTCATGCCCCCAGAACGATGGCTGAGCTCTCGCCCGCGGAGAAGGACGCCATCTCGCACCGAGGCGCCGCCTTCCGCGCGCTGCGCCCGGCGCTGGAGAAGCTCGCCTTTGACAAAACCCGGCCGTGAGGCTAGTTACAGCGCTCTTGGTTGGGCTGGTGGGCCGGCCGCGACTTTCGGGGCGTAGCGCAGCCTGGTAGCGCGCCTGCCTTGGGCGCAGGAGGTCGCGGGTCCGAATCCCGCCGCCCCGACTCTTTGACAACATGGTGGATGGTCTGTTTTCCCGGTAGGTTTTCGCGCCCGTAGCTCAGTTGGATAGAGCGTCGGCCTTCGAAGCCGCAGGTCGGGGGTTCGATTCCCTCCGGGCGCGCTGTTTTGCGGGGGAGTCGGGGGCGGAGCCCCCGACTTCGACGTCGGCGAAGCCGGCGGCCGGCTCGCGGAAGCGAGCCGAATGCGCCGAAGGCGCAGCCGCCGGCTCGATTCCCTCCGGGCGGCGCCATTTTTTACGGTGAGTGTAGCTCAATCGGTAGAGCACTGGACTGTGGATCCGGGGGTTAAGGGTTCGAGCCCCTTCACTCACCCCAGTTTCGTCATCGCGCACCATCCACCTGCGCCCGTAGCTCAGCCGGATAGAGCAGCGGCCTTCTAAGCCGCGGGTCGGGGGTTCGAGTCCCTCCGGGCGCGCAGTGCGCTCATCGGCCTCGAACCAGGCGAGACCCGTTGACACCGCGGTGGGGCCAGTGTAGATCCGCGACCCTTCGAGAGCTCGGGCGCATAGCTCAACTGGCAGAGCAATGGACTCTTAATCCATAGGTTGAAGGTTCGATTCCTTCTGCGCTCACCAACAAATCAGCAAGAAAGTCAGTAAGTTGGGCAGGGCCCGGCGGTGGCAACCGTCCGGGCCCTTGTCTTTCCATTCCCATCCTGTTCCACTTTTCCCGTGTGGATGCCCCACCGGGTGAGAGGGAGATCAGGCATGGCGTGGATCAACTTCGAGGGGTGGAACCACGGTCGCGTCTGGAAGGCCAAGAACGGCCGTGTGAGCTTCTACATCCGCCGGGACGGGAAAGACCACGCCACAGGCGCGAGCACGCTCCCAGGCGCCTTGGCGGCGCTCGAACGCTTCGAGAAAACGGGGGAGGCCCGCCCGTCCGAGTCCGGCCTTGCCGTCGTGCTCGAAGATACGGCCGACGAGAAGGCGCTGGCGGCCGAATTCCTCGCCCACCTGAAGGCGAAGGGCGACAGTCAGGGGTGGCGGCGGAACGTCCGCCAGCACCTCTCGTGGTGGGCGAAACAGCTCGCCGGCCGCGACCTCCGCGCCGGCCGGCGTGACGCGATCACGGTCGGCGACCTCCGCAAGGCGCTCGACGGCGCGCCCTCGGCCCGCCAGCGCGAGGCGGTGATCAGGGCGCTCTACTCGTTCCTGCGAGGCGCGGACCGGATCGCCACGACCGAAGATCCGCTCTACGGCAAGCCGCGGATCGCGCCGCCGAGCCGGCCGGCACAGGTCACGATCGACAAGACGATCGACCGGAGCGATCTGGAAACGACGATCGGCTTCCTCGACGCGAAGTGGAAGGAACAGCACGAGCGCGGGCGCCGCCAGACCTGATTCGCGCTCCCGCTCGGAAGTGACGTCCGGCGCCTGGCACGCCGCCCGATCCTGCTGG
>DASWDS010000171.1:0-2436 GCA_036395165.1 Anaeromyxobacteraceae bacterium
CGCAGCGCGAGGTCGGCCGCGCCCGACTCCGCGAGCGCGCCCAGCGCACCGAGCAGCGCGACCTTCACCTCGGCGTCGCGCTCGCGGCCGAGCGCGGCCGCCACGAGCGGCGCGGCGCCCCGCGAGGCGAGGACGCGCAGCCCGTCGGCCGCGCGGCGGCGGCGGCCGGGATCGGCGGCGCCGAGGTCGTCGAGCGACGCCTCGTAGAGCACGCGCTCCGATCGCGTCGAGAAGCTGGGGAGCGCGCGCGCCTCCTCGCGCGAGACGCCGAAGCGGCCGGCGTCGCCGAAGCTCGAGGCCATCGCTGGCAGGGGAACGGCCCCTCTCCCCGACCCTCCCCCCGCTCTCGCGGGGGGAGGGGGAATGGGATCCATCTTCACGCCAGAGACGATCGCGGCGCTCTTCCACGCGCGCAGCTCCTCGATCTCGGCGCGCAGCTCGGAGATGAAGCCGGCGAGGTCGTCCTCGCTCCCGGGCGCCTCGCCCTCCTCTGCCGGCGCGCCGGCGACGCGGGCGCGCTCGACCATGCCGGAGAGGAAGCGCTCGCGCTCCGCCTCGAGCAGGCGAACGCGCTCCATGAGCTCGGCGTTGTGGGCGACGGCCGAGGACTGCTCGCCGCGCGACTGCGCCAGCAGCGTCTCGAGCTCGGTCTCGCGCCGGCGCGCGGCGCCAGCCTCCTCGCGCGCGCGCGCCGCGTTCGACCGCGCCGCGTCGAGCTCGTTGTCCAGGCTCGCGACCCTGCACTCGAAGAAGATGACCTTCTCGAGCGCGCTCCGGAGCAGCTCCTCGGGACTCCCGCTCACCCCCACCTCCACCACCTACCCGACCACCTGTCCCCACCGCACCGGCGCCCCGTCGCGCGCCCCGTAAGATCGTCGAGTGATCACGAGATCTTGCGAAGATATCGGCAGCATACGGAAGCGAGATCGAAAAGGCAAACACTCCGAACGACCCTCCTGGAGGAGGTCGCTCGCCGCGAGCCTCGTCGTCGAACCAAGCGCTTCGTGACCCAGGGATGAAGGCGGTGATCCGCCTCTCGTGCATCACCTCGATGTCACCGGCCTTCGCGAACGCTCCGCGATTCGTCTTTGTACGATGGCCCGCTCACCACGTGCCACAGGGCACGGCACCTCCGTTACTGCATGACTTGCTGACCGCGTGTGCCGTGCTGCGACAACACGACGCACTCACCGATGCCTGCTTATCGTCTTTATGCGATAGACAACTCGTCATGAGCCTTCCCGTCGTCCAGACCACCCCCGGACCAGCGTGCTGCACGAAGCCGGGATCCGTTCGAGGCGCGCCGCCGCTTGCGCGCAGCAGCGTGAACACGATGCTCGCGCTGGCCCTGGCTCTTGCCGCATGGATCGCTGCTTACAGCGCCATCCACCCGCTGTCGCAGTGGCTCACGTTTCGGGTCCTCGGGCTCGCGCCGGGGTCGCACCTGGGCGAGAGCGTTGCATTCTTCCTGTACGACACGCCGAAGGTGCTGCTGCTCCTCACGCTGATCGTGTTCCTCATCGCGATCGCGCGGTCATTCTTCACGGCCGAGCGGACGCGCGCGCTTCTCGCCGGAAGACGCGAGTCGGTGGGAAACGTGCTCGCGGCATCGCTCGGCATCGTGACGCCGTTCTGTTCCTGCTCGGCGGTGCCTCTCTTCCTCGGCTTCGTGGAGGCCGGGGTCCCGCTCGGCGTGACGCTGTCGTTCCTCATCTCCGCACCGATGGTGAACGAGGTCGCGCTCGTCTTGCTCTTCGGCTTGTTCGGCTGGAGGGTGGCGGCCCTCTACCTCGTCACAGGGCTCACCATCGCCATCGTGTCGGGATTCGTCCTCGGCCGCATGAAGCTGGAGAGGCACGTCGAGTCGTGGGTGTACGAGTCGATGAAGGCCGGCGCCAGCGTGGAGCAGGAGCGGCTCGGGTTCACCGGGCGCGTCGAGAAGGGCATCGAGGGCGTCAAGGACGTCGTCGGGAAGGTCTGGCCCTGGGTGATGGCGGGGATCGCCGCCGGCGCCGGCATACACGGCTACGTCCCCGAGGGGCTCCTCGCCAGCTTCATGGGCAAGTCGGCGTGGTGGTCCGTCCCGGCGGCGGTGCTCATCGGTGTGCCGATGTACTCGAACGCGGCGGGCATCATCCCGGTCGTCGAGGCGCTGCTCGGAAAGGGTGCGGCCCTCGGAACCGTCCTCGCATTCATGATGGCGGTGATCGGGCTCTCGCTCCCGGAGATCATCATCCTCCGGAAGGTGCTCCGGCCGACGCTCATCGCGGCGTTCGTCGGCGTCGTGGCGACCGGGATCCTGGCGGTTGGATGGCTTTTCAACGCGGTGCTCTGACTCGCCTTTCGCCGTTTCTCGTGCTCGCAAACGCAGTTCTCGGCGAGTCAGAGCGATTTCCGGTCGAGCTGCGCTTTCGCGTAGCTCGACCTCAGCTGGGG
>DASWDS010000172.1:0-3223 GCA_036395165.1 Anaeromyxobacteraceae bacterium
CCCCAGCTCGGCTGGAGCGTCGAACGCCTCGGCCTCGGGCCGCTCGCCGAACTCCGAGCGCGGGCGGGCCTCTTCCTCGGGCGGCGCCACCTTGACGTCCTGCTCCACCTGGCGCGCGTCGAAGTCCACGTCATCGGCGAGCCGGATCGACTGGAACTTCGTGACGACGTCGATCATCTTGAGGTTGCGCTCGAGCTCGCCGACGAGCCCGGGGTTGCCGACGTACAGGCAGTGCATGAAGACGGCCTTCGGGCTCTTCGCGATCGCGAAGGCGGTCTTCCGCTTCCCCTGGTTCGTGAAGCGGACGACCTTGCCGCCCTCGCGCGTCACCACCGCGCGGAGCCGCTCCTTGATCTCTTCCACCTGCTCGTCGGGCGTGTCCGCCTTCAGGAGGTAGATGGTCTCGTACTCGCGCACGAGACGCTTCTGCGCTTCTGCCATGTGACTCCCCTCGGGTCATGAGCGGCGGTTCACCCGCCGCGAGGAGCATCGTTCTCTCCGCCCGCCGGCACCATGCCCGCGCGCGGTGCTGCTTCGCTACCCTTCGCCCGGCGACGCGCGCCGGTTGAACTGGTTCATCGCCTTCACGGCGCCCAGCTCGCAGATCGTCTTCGCCGCCTCGACGGCCCAGGCGACGCACGCCTCGACCGCCTTCTCCTCGCCGCGGCCGAAGCGGCCGAGCACGTAGTCGGCGGGATCCATCCGCGGCGGCGGCCGCCCTACCCCGATGCGCACCCGGACGTACTCGGGGCTGCCGACGTGGGCGTTCACGCTCTTCACGCCGTTGTTGCCTCCGTGACCGCCGCCCACCTTGATCTGGACCCGGAACGGCTCGAGCTCCAGGTCGTCGTGCGCCACCACCAGGTCCTCGAGGCCGAGCTTCCAGAACCGCAGGGCGGGGCCGACGGCCTCGCCCGAGTTGTTCATGTAGGTCTGGGGCTTCATGATCCAGACCCGCTCCTGCCCCACGCTCGTCTCGGCGATCTCGGCGCCGAACTTCTTCGTCGAGAACGACGCCCCGAGGGCGCGCGCGAGGCCGTCGGCCACCAGGAACCCGACGTTGTGCCGCGTGCGCGCGTAGTCTTCGCCCGGGTTTCCAAGGCCGACGACGAGCTTCACGGGGCCGCCCTACTTCTCCTTCTTGCCGCCCTTGCCTTCCTTGCCGGCCGCGGCCGGAGCCGCGCCCTTGGCGCCCGCCGCGCCGGCAGCCGGGGCCGCGCCCGCGGCCGGCGCCGCAGCGCCCGCCGCCGCAGCCGCGCCCTCGGCCGGAGCCGCGCCCGGCACCGCCACGGCGGCGACGGGAGCGACGACCTCTTCCTTCTCGGGCGCCGAGACGACGGCGACCGTGAAGTTCGTGGCGTACCTGATCTTGACGCCCTCGGGCGCCTTTACGTCGGCGATGTGGATCGAGCCGCCGATCTTGAGCGGCGTGACGTCCACCTCGATCTGCACCGGGATGCGATCGGGCATCGCCTCGACGCGGATCTCGTGCGCCGACACCGTGAGGATGCCGCCGTCGATGGCGCCCTGCGCCTTGCCGGTCGTGACGATCGGCACGTCGACGGAGACGGGCTTCGCCATGTCGACCTCGAGGAAGTCGGCGTGGAGGAGGCGCCGCGTGACCGGGTCGACCTCGTACTCCTTGAAGAGCACGCGCTTCTCGGCGCCGTCGAGCTGGAGCGTGAGGAGCGTGTTGAACTTGTGCGGCGTCGCGATGGCCTTCTGGATCGCGGACGGGTCGACGGCGATGTGCGTCGGCTCGCGCTTCTGCCCGTAGACGACGGCGGGGATGAGGCCGGCCGAGCGGAGGCGGCGAGCGGGGCCCTTGCCCTTCTCGCTGCGCGCCTTCGCCGTGAGGACGTTCGTGGACTGCGCCATGTCTTCCTCCCAGTGGACTCGGCCGCCGTGCGGCGAGGGGCCCGTGCAGGAACAGCTCAGGCCCTGGGGAATCGTGAAAAGAAGCGGGCTTCTAGCGGAAAGGACGGGGAACGTCAAGCGATCGCGGAGGACGGGCGCGCCAACCCTCTCCCCGGCCCTCCCCCTTCCAGGGGGAGGGAGACAGCCACGCGGGAGAGCGCGACAGCCACCCGGAGACTTGCCGAGCGCCCGATCTACACGAACAGGCTCGACAGCGAATCCGCGTTGTGGATGCGCTTCACGGCCTCGGCGAAGAGGCGGGCGGTCGAGAGCTGCTTGATCTTGGGGAGCGCCTGCGCGGCGGGGGTGAGCGGGATGGTGTCCGTCACCACCACCTCCTCGATCGGGCTCTTCTGGATGCGCTCCACGGCGGGGCCCGACAGGACGGCGTGCGTTGCATAGGCGAAGACGCGCGAGGCGCCCTTGTCGACGAGCGCGTTCGCCGCCTGCGTGAGCGTGCCCGCGGTGTCGATCATGTCGTCGAGGAGGATGGCGACCTTGCCCGAGACGTCGCCGATCACGTTCAGGACCTCGGCCACGTTGGGCTTCGTGCGCCGCTTGTCCACGATGCCGAGGCCGGCGCCGAGCCGCTTCGAGTAGGCGCGGGCGCGCTCCACGCCGCCCGCGTCCGGCGAGACGACGACGAGGTCGTCCGCCTTGCCGTCGAACTTGCGCTTCATGTGATCGAGCAGCACCGGCGCGGCGTAGAGGTGGTCGAAGGGGATGTTGAAGAACCCCTGGATCTGGCCGGCGTGCATGTCCATCGACACGACGCGCGTCGCGCCCGCCGCCTCGATGAGGTCCGCGACCAGCTTCGCCGTGATCGGCGTGCGCGGCGCCACCTTCCGGTCCTGCCGGGCATAGCCGTAGTAGGGCAGCACCGCCACGATGGAGCCCGCCGACGCGCGCTTCAGCGCGTCGATCATGATGAGGAGCTCCATCAGGTTCTGGTTGGCGTCGCGGCACGTGGACTGGATGACGAAGGTGTCGGCGCCGCGGACGTTCTCGGCGATCTCGACCTGGATCTCGCCGTCCGAGAAGCGGCCGACCGTCGCCTTGGAGAGCGGGCGCTCGAGCTGGGCGCACACTGCCTGCGCGAAGGGGACGTTCGAGTTTCCGGAGAAGATCTTGTAGCCGTTTCCGTTGACAGCCATGGCGACGACCTCCGGTGTCGAGACCCTTGCGGCCTCGCTGCGAACCTACCCCACGCTGTGGAAGCGCGCCTCCCCTCAGCAACGCGCCGGTGACGAACGAGTGGCGTTATACAGAACGGGTCTGACGCCGTCGACCCCACCCCGGCGTCCCC
>DASWDS010000173.1:0-2924 GCA_036395165.1 Anaeromyxobacteraceae bacterium
CGGCGCGGACGACGGCGAGGCCCAGCTCGGCGAGCGCCGCGAGGAGGCGGAGCCGGCGCGCCCCGGCGCGCTCGTGGCGGGGCCGGCACCCGCGATGCTGCCTGCGCAGGACGTGCGGCCGCTGGACGCGCCGGGGCGCGCGGCGCTCCTGCCGCCGTCGGCGCTGGAGCGGCTCGCGGTGGAGGCGGGCCGCGCCGCCGATCGCGCGTCGCTCGAGATGCGGTTCGGCGCGAACCTCGACGTACGCCTCACGCGGTCGCTCGAGGGCGTGGACCTCGTGCTGCGCCCGGGTGCCGGGCTGCGCGCCGCCGCCGAGGCGGAGCTCCCCGGGCTCGTCGCGGCCCTCCGGGCGCGCGGTGTCTCCGTCGCGCGCGCCGAGGTGCGCACCGGAGGGGCGAAGCCGACCGCCATGGCGCGCGCGTTGACGCGATGCCAGGGGTCCGCTACAACCGCAGCCGCGCTGAACCCGGGTGGCACCGTCGCCAAGTGGTAAGGCAAGGGTCTGCAAAACCCTTATTCCCCGGTTCGAATCCGGGCGGTGCCTCCAACATCCGCGCCCTCGGGGCACGTCCGTGCCCCGCGCTCGACCGGCTACTTCATCAGGCGCTTGAACGCGGCCCTCATGCTCTTGCGCAACCGCTCCAGCGACTGCGCGAGCAGGCCGAGCTCGTCGTGCCGGGAAGACGTGATCGGCTGATCGAGCTCTCCCAGGCTCATCCTGTTCGCGGCGCGGGTCATCTCCACGATGGGCCGGATCAGCATCCTGGAGGCGGACCGCGCGATCAGGGCGACGACGATCGCCGCGGCCGCCAGGACGGCCAGCCCGAGCGCCAGCGTCTGGCGGAGCGGCGCGAGCACCTCGTCTTCGTCCTGCTGGACGGCCACCGCCCAGCGGAACCTGTTTCCCTGGACGTATCCGAGGACCCGCTTGCCGTCCGTCTGCGTGAACGCGAGCAGACGTGGCTCGCCGGTCGAGCGGAAGGACGCGATGAGCGGGTGGTCGAGGTGCATCTGCGACGTCACGAACTCCTCGCGGGGGTGCGCCACGACCTTGGCGTTCTCGTCGACCAGGAACGCGTAGCCGGTCTTGCCGGTCCTCCAGTTGGCCACGATCCGGGAGATGTCCTCGATCGTCATGGCGGACGCCAGGACGCCGACCACCCGGCCATTCTTCTTGATCGGAATGGCGACGACGAGGGCCGGCTTGTTCGAGGTCTTCCCGATCAACGTCTCCCAGCTCAGCTCCTTCCCGTTCGACACCACGTCGCTGTAGTACTTGCGGTCCGCGTAGTTCGCGAGGGGCTTGTCGTCGCTGCGGGCGACGTTCTGGCCATCGAGCCCGATCGTGAACACGAGGTACATCCAGGGATACGCCTGCCGGACGGCAGCGAGCACGTCCGACTGGTTCTCGCGCTGCATCGACACCACCGTCGGGAGCGTGGCGGCGGCCTGGAGGACCCGCACGTTCTTGTCGACCCACTCGTCGATCTGGCCGGAGATCCGCTCCGCCCTCGCCTGCAGCGAGAGCTCCGCCTCGCCGCGGATGCGGTCGCCTTGCTGCTTCAGCGTGAATCCGCCGAACAGCGCCAGCGGCACCAGACCCACGACGAGCATGGCGGCGACGCTCTTCCCGAGCATCCCGAAGCGGATCTTCGGACCTCCTTCGGGACCGCTCGCTTCATCCGCATCGATCGGCGTCGGGGCAGGAGGCGCGGGGCGCGGCTGGAGCTCGCTCATAGGCCACGAGATCTACCCCGCTCGAGGTGCCGATGGAATGTGACCAAACTACAGACCTTGCGCTCTTCGCGAGCTCGCGGGAAGCGTGCGCGATGCGGCCGATCGCCGCGGATCCCTTGGTGCAGGGCCTCGAATGTGGGTCGAGGTGTCCCGTGACGAGCGGGGCTCAAAGCAAGCCATTGCTTTGATTCGCTATTTCCCTGTTCACGTCCCTGTCCCACGATTGTGGGACGGGAGTGGATAGTCGCCTGGACGACCCCGCCGGCGCGCCCTGGGCGGTGCGCTCGAAACCGCCGCCCGCGCCGCGGCTACGATGGGAGCACGGTCCGCGCCCCGCGGCCACACCACGAGGTCGCCACGATGCCCAGCCCCGGCTGGAAGGACCGCCTCTTCACGCCGCTGCAGGTCGCCCTCACGCTGGGGCTCTTCGTCGAGGTCGCCGTCCTCCTCGGCATCGCGGCGTTTCCGGCGGCCGAGCTGTGGCTCTGGGTCGCGTCGTGGCCCTGGCTCACCGGAGCGTGGCGGGTGCTCGCGCTGTGCATCACCGGCGCCGCCGGGTACTTCGTGTTCGGTCTCGCGCTGCTCCTCGTCCTGCCTGCCGCGCGCTGGCTCACCTTCGCGCGCGGCACGCCCGTGGGCCGGTTCCCGTACCTGTCGCTCGGCGCCTGGCGATGGGGGAGCTACAACGCGCTCACCCTCGTGCTCCGCTTCACCTTCGTGAGCTGGATCCGCGTCACGCCCTTCCTGTTGCTCTATCACCGCCTCATGGGCATGAAGGTGGGGCGGCGCGTCCAGATCAACACCTCCGTGATCGCGGACCAGAACCTCATCGAGGTCGGCGACGACACCGTCATCGGCGGTGACGTGACGCTCGTCGCGCACTCGGCCGAGCGCGGATGTCTCGTGACGGCCCCGGTGCGCGTCGGGCGGCGCGTCACGATCGGCCTCATGGCGGTGGTGTTCCCGGGGTGCGAGATCGGAGACGACGCCGTCATCGCGGCCGGTGCGGTCCTGTCGAAGGGCGCCAAGGTCGGCCCCGGCGAGATCTGGGCCGGCGTACCCGCCCGCCGGGTCGGGCGCAAGCACCGGCGCGCGGCCGTGCCGCCGGCGGCGTGAGCGCCGCTGTCCACCGCGACCGCGCCCTGCCCCTCTCCCCGGCTCTCTCCCCGCGCTGCGGAGGGAGGGGG
>DASWDS010000174.1:0-12184 GCA_036395165.1 Anaeromyxobacteraceae bacterium
CTCGGCGCGGTAGGCGGCGAGCACGGCCGTGCCCAGGCGGCGGTCGCCGAGCGCGAGCGCGCCCTCGATCGAGGCTTGACGCGAGTCGTGCGGCTTGAAGTGGATGGCGCCGTTGCGGCCGCCCAGCTCGGCCGTGATGAGCTGCTGCCGGCGGCGCGTCTCGTCCGGGCCGATCATCGGCTCCCACTGGAACGGCGTGAACGGCTTCGGGACGAAGGTGCTCGCGCCGAGGTTGATGGCCGCCGATCCCTGTCCCTTCGGGAGCGCCCGGCGCGCAACGGAGAGGCACTTCTTCGCGAGCCGCGCGATGGCCGCGACGTCGTCGTCCGTCTCCTCCGGGAGGCCGATCATGAAGTAGAGCTTCAGGAGCGACCAGCCGTTCTGGAAGATCGACTCGACCGCGCGGAGCAGGTCCTCCTCGCGGTTCCCCTTGTTGATGACGGCGCGCATGCGCTCCGTCGCGGCCTCCGGCGCGAGCGTGAAGCCCGTCTTGCGGATGCGGCCGATCTTCTGCGCGAGCGCGTCGTTCATCGTCTCCGTGCGGAGCGACGGCAGCGACATGGCGATGCGCTCGCCCTCGTACCGCGCGAGGAAGTCGTCGAGGAGCGGATTCAGGCACGCGTAGTCGCCCGAGCTCAGCGAGAGCAGCCCCACCTCCTCGTAACCCGACGCGGCGAGGCCGGTCTCCGCGATGTGCAGCACCTGCTTGGGATGGCGCTGCCGCGTCGGCCGCGTGATCATGCCGACCTGGCAGAAGCGGCAGCCCCGGGTGCACCCGCGCTGGAGCTCGATGGGGAGCCGGTCGTGCACGGTCTGCATGAACGGGACGAGCGGCCGCTCGTACGCGGAGGTCGAGAGCGCGTCGAGGTCGGGCATGACTCGGCGCGTGACGAGCTCGTAGCCGGCCACGAGCGGCTCGAGCGCGGCGAGCGCCTTCGAGGCGGGGTCGTAGCGCGGCGCGAAGAGCGACGGGACGTAGACGCCCGGCACTCGCGCGAGGGCCCGGAGCAGCTCGGCCCGCGACGCGCCGGAGCCCTTCCACGCGATGACCGCGTCCGCGATCTCGTGCACCACGTCCTCGCCCTCGCCGACGACGAACGCGTCGAAGAAGTCGGCGACGGGCTCGGGGTTCATCGCGCACGGCCCGCCGCCCAGGACGAGCGGATCGCGGGCGGACCGCTCGCTCGCGAGGAGCGGGATGCCGGCCAGGTCCAGCAGCGCCAGCACGCTCGTGTAACAGAGCTCGAACTGGAGCGTCACGCCGAGGACGTCGAAGTCGCGGACGTCGGCGCGCGACTCGAGCGTGAAGAGCGGGACCCGGTGGGCCTTCAGCATGCTCTCCATGTCCGGCCAGGGCAGGAAGGCGCGCTCGCAGGCGATGTCCTCGCGGTCGTTGAGCCCGTGGTAGAGGAGGCGGAATCCCAGGTTCGACATCCCGACCTCGTACGTGTCGGGAAAGGCGAGCGCGAACCTGAGCTTCGCGGTGGAGAGGTCCTTCACGACGGCGCCGAGCTCGCACCCCACGTAGCGGGAGGGCTTCTGCGCCTGGAGGATGAGCTCGTCGAGGACGGAGCTGTCTCGGGAGAGGGAGCTGTCGCTTCGCATGTCACGCCGAGCCGCGGATTCGAACCGCGTGTCGCCCGCCGCCAGGGTTGTATGCCGGACGCGATGCGGCGTCCGCGAAAGGCCGAGGCTTGTAGCACCTTTCAGAAGGCGATGTCGAACGGCGCGAGGTCGCCGCGGGGCGTCTCCCAGGTCACTTGCAGGTCGTCCACCCGCGCGAGGCGTGGGCCGCGCCGGCACCAGGCGACGAACGCCTCGACCGCCGGGCGGCCGCCCTCCGCGAGCGCCTCGACGCGGCCGTCCGGCAGGTTGCGCACCCAGCCCGCGAGGCCGAGGCGGCGCGCCTCGTCCACGGTCGCGGCCCGGAAGGCGACGCCCTGGACGCGCCCCGCGATGACGACGTGAGCGCGAGCCAGCGCGCTCACGCCCGCTCCCCGAGCAGGCGCTCCAGCTCCTCCTCCCCGACCACCCGTACGCCCAGCTCCTGCGCCTTCCTGAGCTTCGTGCCGGCGTCCTCGCCGGCCACGACGAGGTCGGTCTTGCGCGACACGCTGCCCGAGACCTTCCCTCCCCGCCGCTCGATCTCCGCCTTCGCCTCGTCGCGGGAGCGCCGCGCGAGGGTCCCGGTGAGCACGACGGTCTTCCCCGCGAAGAAGCCGCGCGACGCGATCGCCTCCGGCCGCGGGACGACGCCCGCCGCGAGGAGCCGCCGGACGACGCGCTCGTTCTGCGGCTCCGCGGTCCAGGCGCGGATCTCGCGCGCCGTCTCCTCGCCGATGTCGCGTACCGCCATGAGCTCCTCCTCGCTCGCGGCGAGGAACCGGTCGACGCCGCCGAAGTGGCGCGCCAGGATCGCCGCCGTCGCCTCGCCCACCTGCGGGATCCCGAGCGCGTACAGGAAGCGCCGCAGCGTGGTCTCCTTCGAGCGCTCCAGGGTGGCCAGCATGTTCTGCGCGCTCTTCTCGGGCAGCTCGGGCTTCTTCCCCTTCGCCTCCTCCTTGCGCGGCCGGCTGAAGATCTTCTGCCACTCCGTGAACGGCACCGCGTACAGGTCCGCGAAGTCCTTCACGAGCTGCTTCTCCACGAGCTGCGCGGCGACCTTCTCGCCGAGGCCGTCCACGTCCATCGCGCGCCGCTGGGCGAAGTGGGTGAGCCGCCCGACGAGCTGCGCCGGGCATGCCGACCCCGTGCAGCGGTAGACCTTCTCCCCCTCCTCGCGCACGACGCGCGCCCCGCACACGGGGCACGTCTTCGGGAACTCGAAGAGGCGCTCCGCGCCGGTGCGCCGCTCGGGCAGCGGCTTCACGACCTCCGGGATGACCTCGCCCGCGCGGCGGATGAGCACCCAGTCCCCGATGCGGATGTCCTTGCGCCGCATCTCGTCCTCGTTGTGGAGGGTGGCGCGCGAGACCAGCGCGCCCGAGAGGCGCACCGGCTTCACCTCCACGACCGGGGTGAGGATGCCGGTGCGGCCCACCGACGGCCAGATGTCGAGGACCTCGGTCGCCTCCTCCTGCGGCGGGTACTTGAACGCGGCGGCCCAGCGCGGGAACTTCGACGCGGCGCCGAGCCGGCGGCGCCAGTCGAGGTCGTCCACCTTCACCACCACGCCGTCCGTGTCGTAGGGCAGCTCGAAGCGGCGCTCGGCCATGCGGTCGCGGTACGCCTTCACCTCGTCGATGCCGAGGCAGAGCCGGTTCTCGGGGTTCGTCTCGAAGCCGTAGGCCGCGAGCGCCTGGAGCTTCTCCCAGTGGTGCTTCCACGGATCCCCTCCGGGGACGAGCGCCTCGTAGGCGATGAAGGAGAGCGGCCGGGTGGCCGTGATGCGCCAGTCGAGCTGGCGCAGCGATCCGGCGGCGGCGTTTCGAGGGTTCGCGAAGGGCTCGCCGCCCGTTCGCAGGATGACCTGGTTCATGGCCGCGAAGTGCTGCTTCTGGAGGAGCACCTCGCCGCGCACCTCGAGCCGCGGCGGGGGAACGCCCTGCAGCCGCTCCGGCACGCCGCGGTTCGCGCCGAGGCGCCCGACGGTGCGCAGGTTCGCGGTCACGTCCTCGCCGTTGACGCCGTCGCCGCGCGTCGAGCCCTGCACGAACGCGCCGTCCTGGTAGACGAGCTCGACCGCGAGCCCGTCGAGCTTCGGCTCGACCACGTAGCGGACCGGATCCTCGGGCGGGCGCCCCAGCATGCGGTGGACGCGCGCGTCGAGCTCGTCGAGCTCCTCGTCGGTCTGGACGTTGCCGAGCGAGAGCATCGGCTCGCGGTGCACCACCCGCGCGAAGCGCTCGGACGGCGCGCCGCCGACGCGCAGCGTGGGCGAGTCCGGCGTCGCGAGCTCCGGGTGCGCCGCCTCGAGCTCCGCGAGCTCGCGCAGGAGCCGGTCGTACTCGGCGTCCGACAGGACCGGCTGGTCGAGGACGTAGTAGGCGTGGTCGGCGGCGCGGAGCTGCTGGCGGAGCGCCTCGACACGGGCGCGGTCGCCGGCGGACGGCAGGTTCATGCGCCGGAGAGCATGGCGCGCGGCGGCGCGGTCGGCAACGCGAATCGGCCGCGGCCCGGCCGGCTAGAACGTGGCGGCGTCCTCGCTGCCCTCGGGCGGATCCTCGCTGACCCACTGGTAGGAGTGCCCGAACGCGACGTAGGAGATGCTCTTCGAGCTCTCCACCCCGTCGCCGTCCAGGTCGCCTACCGACTGGATGTACAGCGTCGGCGTCGGCGTCGAGCCGTCGTTGCTCGAGACGAAATGGTAGCTGTAGTAGAGCTTCCCCTCGATCTGGAGGTGCAGGATCGTCCAGCCAGCCTGCAGGGGATCGAACGGCCGGGTCCAGGGCTTCACGGTGCCGGCCGGATTCCAGTCGCCCGTGACCGTCGGGACCGTGCCGGAGTTCAGCGACACGTCCGACATGCAGCGCTCGATCGCGGTCATGATCGTCCGCCGCTCGGCGGTGCGCGCGCGCAGGTTGAGCCTGTCGAACTCGGGGATGGCGATCGACGAGAGGATCCCGATGAGGCACACCACGACCATGAGCTCGATGAGCGTGAACCCACGCGAGCGGCGACGTTTCTCCGTCATGGCGAGCCTCCGGGTGCGGATGGCGCTGGCTGCGCCGCCGGCATCACGAGCCACGTGCCAGGTGAGACTTCCTTCACGACGTTTCCCTTCGCCTGCTCCGCGGCCTTGAAGCGCTCCAGCTCCAGCGGGTCGACGGACTTTCCAGGCACGGCGCTCAGCACCTTCCCCTCGCGATGGGCCATGCCGACCGTGTTCGCCGGTGCGTTCGCGATGCTGGCCCGGGGCACGAGGCGCGGCCTGAGCAGCTTCCGCGCGTGGTAGGCGCCCGCGATCGAGAGGGCCACGCCCAGCGCGACCCAGAGCGCCACGTGGCGGCGGGGCGCTCTGTCCTCGCGCTCGTTCGACAGGACGCGCGCGGCCGGCGCCTTCGCGCTGGCCGGCGCCTCGGGGAGCACCGCTGTCGCGCCCGCGCTCGCGATCGTCTCGGTGAGCTGGATCGCCTCCCTCACGAGCGCGTTCCGGGCGGCCTCGATCCCGCGCAGCGCGTCGGCGGGCGCGGCGCCCGCGAGCGCCTTCAGGGCGCCGAGCGCCGCGTCGATCTCGGCCGGCAGCGCGCGCGCCGCGTCGGCGTCGGGCGCGCTCCCCGCGCTCCGAGCGTGCTCGAGCACCGCGGCGATGCGCCAGCGCAGGGCGGCCGTGGCGCGGAGCGCGGCGCCGTCCACCGGCAGCGCCTCCGAGAGAGCGCGCCTCTCGAGCTCCGTGAGCTGCGCGAGGACGCGCTCCGTCACTCCGAGGAGCGCCTCGTCGGCGGGCTCCATCCCGGCCAGCGCCGCCGCCAGGAGGCCCTCGACCTCGAGCGGCGCCGGGAGCGCGCTCGGCGCCGGCACCGGGCTCGCGGGCGGGGCCGGCGCGGCGAGCGCGGACGACGCGCCCGGCTGGCCCCCGGCGGCGATGGCGGGCGCGGGGACCTCGTAGATCTCGAAGCCGGTCTCGGTCGAGATGGCGGCCCCGGCGACGGGGGGCGGCGTCATCGAACGCGGCCTCGCCGAGAGGACGCGGTCGACCGCCCACACGACCGGGTCCACCCGGGCGTCCCACCGCACGGCCTCGTCCACGCCCGCGCGCTGCAGGTCCGCCAGCTCGCCCATGCGCGCGCCCGGGATCGCGACGACGATGGGGAGCTGGCTGCGCTCACACAGGCTGCGCAGGTTCTTCACCGTCCCGAGCCAGTCGGAGCCGACGTACTCGATCACGAGCAGCGCACCCGCGCCGGCGCAGGCGAGCAGCGCGCCCGCGGGATCCTGCACGACGGTCGGCGCGGCGCCCAGGCGCATCCTCAGGGGCCCGTCGAGCGCCTCGACGAACCCCTTCGATCCCGCGACGACGGCGTTGAGCGGCTCGGACATCGACACTCCCGGGATCGGCAGCGACCCCTCCGTGAGTGTACCGCGGGCGGCGAGCGGCCCCGAGTCGGGCAGTGAACCCTGTTCATGGCACAGACCGCCGTGTCGCGTGCGCGGATGTCGCACTCTGCGCGCGCCCGCGAGGGGTCCCAACCGGTTGACATCGTGGGGGGCGGGGCATAGGAATCATGCCTCCTTCCTGCAGCGAAACTCCTTTCGCACCCGCACCCACGGACCCCGAGACGGATCCGCGCCGCGCGTCCCCCGCGCGCCACCTCCTCAGGACGAGATCATGCCCGCCGCCGCCCCCGCCGCTCCCGTCACGTCACCCAGCCTCACCGATCTCAAGCACATGAAGGTGGCGCAGCTCACCGAGCTCGCGACCGTGCTCAAGATCGAGGCCGCCGGCGCGCTCAAGAAGCAGGACCTCATCTTCGCCATCTTGCAGGCGCAGTCGAAGGTCGCCGAGGAGAAGAAGGAGGAGATGGAGGTCGCGGGCGAGGGCACCCTCGAGGTGCTGCCCGACGGGTTCGGCTTCCTGCGCAGCCCCGACTTCAGCTACCTGCCCGGCCCGGACGACATCTACGTCTCGCCGTCCCAGATCCGCCGGTTCAACCTGCGCACCGGCGACACGGTGCGCGGGACGGTGCGGCAGCCGAAGGAGGGCGAGCGGTACTTCGCGCTCCTCAAGGTGGACTCGATCAACGGCCAGCCGCCGGAGGAGAACCAGTCGAAGGTCCTCTTCGACAACCTCACGCCGCTCTACCCGACGCAGCGGCTCAGGCTGGAGCACGAGTCGAACGAGATGACGACCCGCGTCGTCGACCTCTTCGCGCCCATCGGCAAGGGCCAGCGCTGCCTCATCGTGTCGCCGCCGCGCGCCGGGAAGACGGTCCTCCTCCAGAACATGGCGCACGCCATCACGTCGAACCACCCCGAGGTCACGCTCATCGTGCTGCTCATCGACGAGCGGCCGGAGGAGGTGACCGACATGGAGCGGACGGTGAAGGGCGAGGTCGTCTCCTCGACCTTCGACGAGCCCGCCTCGCGCCACGTGCAGGTCGCGGAGATGGTGATCGAGAAGGCGCGCCGGCTCGCCGAGCACAAGCGCGACGTCGTCATCCTGCTCGACTCGATCACCCGGCTCGCGCGCGCCTACAACTCGGTCGTGCCGCCGTCGGGCAAGATCCTCTCCGGCGGCGTCGACTCGAACGCGCTCCACAAGCCGAAGCGCTTCTTCGGGGCGGCCCGCAACATCGAGGAGGGCGGCTCACTCACGATCATCGGCACCGCGCTCGTGGACACCGGCAGCCGCATGGACGAGGTGATATTCGAGGAGTTCAAGGGCACCGGCAACTCCGAGATCGTGCTCGACCGCAAGCTCATGGAGAAGCGCATCTTCCCGTGCATGGACCTCGGGAAGAGCGGCACGCGCAAGGAGGAGCTGTTCCTCCCGCCGGCGTGGCTCTCCAAGATCTACATTCTACGCCAGACCATCCTGAACGGGCTCGACAACGTCGAGGCGATGAAGTTCATCCTCGATAAATTCCGGCAAGTGAAGAACCACGATGAGTTCTTCAAGATGATGGTGGGCGGCGGGAAGTAGGCGCGCGCTTGACGTAACCAGCCGAACCGACTAGATCCGGCCCCCTCGTGGCCCGGACCATGGCGCAGCGCCATGCAAGCGGCCGCCCGGAAGGAAGAAGAAGGACATGCGCGAAGGCATCCACCCCGAGTACAAACCGGCCAAGGTCGTCTGCGCCTGCGGGAACGTCATCGAGACCCGCTCGACGCACGGCGACTTCCACGTCGAGATCTGCTCCAACTGCCACCCGTTCTTCACGGGCAAGCAGAAGATCATGGACACCGCCGGTCGCATCGAGCGCTTCAAGACGCGCTACGCCGCGACGCCCGCGAAGGCCGAGGCGAAGGCGGAGGCACCGGCGCCGAAGCCCGAGCCGAAGAAGGCCGACGCGAGCAAGGAGAACCGCGCCGCGAAGCGCGCCAAGGTGAACGCGTCGAAGCCGAAGCCCAAGGCCGAGGCGAAGCCCGCGGAAGCCGCGCAGGCGCCCGCCGCGAAGGACGAGACCCCGACGGCCTGAGTCGTCGCGGACCGGGCCGGATCGACAACGCGGCGGTGCCCACGGGCGCCGCCGCGTTCGTCTTTTTCGCGCGAGCCGCGCCGCCTCGCTTTCTTGCGCCCGCGGGAGCAGCGGTGTAAGCGGAGTGCATGGCGCCCGCGCAGCGGCAGGGCCTCGTCGAGTACCTCATCGTGGTCGCGCTCCTCGCGCTCGCCGCGGCCGGCGCCGTCGCCCAGTATCGCGAGCCCATCCGCGCGTTCTTCGGGGGAGCCGCGCCGCGCGCCGCCGCGAGCGCCCCCGCCCGCGCGCCCCCGAGGTGATCTCCGTGTCCTCGCTCCGTCTCGCGCTCCTCGCCGGCGCCGCGCTCGCCGGCGCAGCCCTCTCCGGCTGCCCCCAGGAGCGCCCCGGCGCGGAGCGGCAGATCCCGGGAGAGCGCGTCCCGCCCGCGGTCTCCATCGACCTGCTCACCGCGGACGGGGGACCCTCGACCGCCACCGACGCGGGCGGCGCCGCGGCGCAGAAACGACCCTAGGTGCGCCCCGCGTTATAACCATCGCGTGGAGCCCCTCATCCTCATCGCGGACGACGAGCGCCCGAACCTCGAGTCGCTGTCGCGGATCTTCGCGAAGGAGGGCTGGAAGGTCGCGACGGCGGAGTCGGGCGCGCAGGCGCTCGACGTGCTCCGGCGCGAGCGGGTCGCGGTGCTCGTCACGGATCTCATGATGCCGGGCATGAGCGGCGAGGCGCTCCTGCGCGCCGCGCGGACCGTCTCGCCCGAGACGGAGGTCGTCCTCGTCACCGCGTACGGCACCGTCGAGGCGGCCGTCTCCGCGATGAAGGAGGGCGCCTACGACTTCATCACGAAGCCGGTGAAGCGGCACGCCATCGTGAAGACGGTCCGGCAGGCGCTCGAGAAGGCGAAGCTCGTGGCCGAGAACCGCGCGCTGCGCGCGCAGCTGGCCGGCCTCGGCGTCGGCGGCGGGGCGTTCATCGGCAACGCGCCCGCCTTCCACGCCGTCCTCGACGCGCTCCGCCAGGCGGGCCCCACCTCGGCGACGGTGCTCCTCAGCGGAGAGAGCGGGACCGGCAAGGAGCTGGCCGCGCGCATGCTGCACGAGCTGTCGCCGCGCGCGGGCGAGCCGTTCGTCCCCATCAACTGCGCGGCGATCCCCGAGACCATCCTCGAGTCGGAGCTCTTCGGGTACGAGAAGGGCGCGTTCACCGGCGCGGCCGGGCGCAAGGAGGGCCGCTTCGAGCGCGCCCATGGCGGCACGTTGTTCCTCGACGAGGTGGGGGAGATGTCGCCGGCGGTGCAGGTGAAGCTCCTGCGCGTGCTGCAGGACGGCGTCGTGGAGCGGCTCGGCGGTACACAGCCGGTCCAGGTGGACGTCCGGATCATCGCCGCGACGAACAAGGACCTCGCCGCCGAGGTGCGCGCCGGGCGCTTCCGCGAGGACCTGTTCTACCGGCTGAACGTCGTGGCGGTGCGGCTTCCGGCGCTGCGCGATCGGCGCGAGGACATTCCGCTCCTCGCGAGCGCGTTCCTGCGACGGCTAGCCGCGAAGAACGCGAAGCCGCTCACCGGGTTCACCACCGCGGCGCTCGCCGCGCTCGAGAGCTATGGCTGGCCCGGGAACGTCCGCGAGCTCGAGCACGCGGTCGAGCGCGCCGTGGTGCTCTCGCGAGGCGAGCTCGTGGACGAGCAGGACCTGCCGGAGGCCGTCCGGCGCGCGCACACCCCGAGCGGCGCCGGGGCGCCGCCGGGCGCGATCGTCATCGCGATCGGGACGCCCATGGAAGAGGTGGAGCGCCTCGTCATCAAGGAGACGCTCCGTCACACGCGCGGCGACAAGACCCTCGCGGCGCAGCTGCTCGGCATCGCGGCGCGCACCATCTACCGGAAGCTCGATCGCGACGATGCCGGCCGCCTCGTCGAGCCCGGATCGTCGGGCACGGGCCAGGACGGGTGACCGCCTCCCGGGTGAGCGGGCGCTGCTGACAAAATGGCGGCGCCCGGCATCCGAGCCCTCGCCTTTTGCCAATTTGGCATACCCGGGGCCCGCCGCGCGCGCCGAGGTGGAGACGGGCCGGATTTCTTCCCAGGTCGCGCGTGTTTACAGGACCGCGCCCGTCCCGCCTCGTGGCACGTAGGTTGCTCTCTTCCGCCGGACGGGCGCTCCCCAAGCCATGCTCGACCTGTTCTTCAAGAAGTACGCATGGACCGCGAACCTGGTCCTGATCTTCGCCGCCGCGTGGCTCTCCGCACGGACGGTGAACATCGTCGTCGGCGCGGCCATCCGGCCGCGGCCCACGGTCGACCTCACCGCGCAGGCCGCCTCGCGGCCGCTGCCGCCGCCGCCGCAGCTCGAGCCGAGCCGCCTCTACGCGCTCATCGGCCAGAAGCCGCCGCCGCCGCCGGCGCCCGCCGCGCAGACCACCCCGGCGCAGGTGCAGCAGAACTGCTTCGACCGCAACGCGACCCCGGTGAGGAGCGGGATGCGCGCGCAGCTCATCGCGGGTGTCGTCTCGGATCGGCCGCAGTCGTCGATCGCCTCGATCATCGACCTCGGCACGCGCGAGACGCGCATCTACGGCGTGGGCGACCGGCTGCAGGGGGCGCAGCTGCTCTCGATCGAGCGGCTCCGCGACGAGAAGGACGGCACCGGCGTCGGCTTCAAGGTGGTCGCGATCCTCTGCAACAACGGGAAGAAGGAGTACGTCGACTTCGAGGCGGGCGACGGCTCGGGACCCGCGCCCACCGCGCCGCAGCCCGGGACGCGCACCGCGGCAGCGCCCGGCCTCGTGGAGGACGCGGACCAGCAGGGGGCCCCGGGCGGCGACAGCGTGAAGAAGCTCGCCGACAACCGCTACGAGGTGAAGAAGACCTTCATCGACAACACGCTCTCGAACCTGAACAACGTCGCGACGCAGGCGCGCATCGTGCCGTCCTTCAAGAACGGCGTCGCGAACGGGTTCAAGCTGTTCTCGATCCAGCCCGGGTCGCTCTACTCCGCCATCGGCGTCGAGAACGGCGACGTCATCCAGCGCATCAACGGCTACGAGATCAACTCACCGGACAAGGCGCTCGAGGTGTACCAGAAGCTCCGCGAGTCATCGCACATCACCATCGAGATCGAGCGCAACGGCCAGATCATCCGCAAGGAGTACAACGTCACCGGGACCTGAAGCGAGGGTCCCGCGAGCTCCCGAACATGCGCAAGCTCCTCCCGATCCTCGCAGCCATTCCCGCGCTCGCGCTTGCGCAGCAGCAGCCGAGTCGCACGCCGCCGCCGGGCGCGCCGGTCCCCGGAGCGCCGGGCGCGCCGCGCCGCGGTCCTCCCAACATCATGCCGCAGCAGCAGCCGCCCGCGGGGGCGCCCGGAACGCAGCCCGCGCCGCAGCCCGCGCCCCCCCCGCCGCCGGGCGCCGGCGGCCGTGGCACCGCCGTGACGACGCCCGCCACCGACGGCGAGGCCGGCAACGCGGGCGGCGCGGCCCGCGCCGACGGCCACTGCACGCCGATGCAGGGCCGCTTCCTGCTCGCCTTCAACAAGGCCGAGATCGTGGACGTGCTCGAGCAGGCGAGCCGGTGGGCGTGCCGGAACTTCGCCTACACCGAGGACATCGCGCGCGGGAAGATCACGCTGCTCTCCAAGACGCCGGTCACCGCCGAGGAGGCGTACGCCGCGTTCCTGGCGTCCCTCACGGCGAACAACATCGCCGTCTACCCCTCGGGCCGCTACTACAAGCTCATCCGCATCGCGGACGCCAAGAAGACGCCCATCCCGACGCTCCTCGACGACGGGTCCGAGGCCCCCGCGATGGAGCAGCCCGTCACGAAGCTCTTCAAGCTGCACTACGCCGATCCCGACCAGCTCCGCGGCATCATGGGGAACTTCACCTCGCCCCAGGGCGCGGACATCCAGTCGATCCCGCCCGACGTCCTCATCATCACCGACATCGGGCTCAACGTCCGCCGCATCGAGCGGCTCCTCGACGCGCTCGACAAGCCGGGCTCGGGCGAGCTCATCCGGTTCATCCAGGTGCGCTACGCCTCCGCGCGCGACCTCGCCGACAAGGTGAACCAGATCTTCCAGTCGGGCCCGAGCCAGCCCGGGAAGCCGGCC
>DASWDS010000175.1:0-12898 GCA_036395165.1 Anaeromyxobacteraceae bacterium
CTCGAGAAGGCGCGCCAGGGCGGCCACGATCTCCTCCTGATCGACGCGATGCTGCCGAAGCTGCACGGGTTCGAGGTGGCCCGGCGCCTCCGGTCGGATCCCGCCACCCGCTCGCTCCCCATCGTCATCATGACGGCGGTCTATCGCGGCTGGCGCTTCGCCCAGGACGCGCGCGACACCTACGGCGCGCAGGACTACGTCGAGAAGCCGTTCCGGGTGGACGACCTCCTGCGCCGCATCGAGGCGGTGCTCGAGACGACCGCGCCGCAGCCGCAGGCCGACGTGGCGGCCCCGCTGCTCGCGCGCGCGCGCGCCGCTGCGGCGGCCGGGCCCACGGACGAGGCGGTGGCAGCGTTCGACGAGGCCGTCCGCGCCGACCCGTTCTCGGCCGAGGCGCACCACGGCCTCGGCGAGGCGCTGCGCGCCCGCGGCGACGCCTTCCGCGCCATGAGCGCCCTCGAGCGCGCCGTCGAGCTGCGGCCCCGGCTCTTCCCGGCGCTGCGCTCGCTCGCGGCGCTCTACCTCGAGAAGGGCTTCCGCGCGAAGGCGACCGAGATGCTGGAACGCGCCGTCGGGGTCGCCCCCGACGCGGGGACGCGCGAGCAGGTCCGGCGCGAGCTGCTCAAGCTGCTGTAGGCCGGAGCCACCTTCTCTCGATTCCCTGGAAACCCGTCGCGGACGTGGGCATCCTTTGGAGCCGCGCGGCGCGGCGCATCCTGTCATGATCTCCTCGATCCTCCTCGCGCTCATCGCCCTCCTCGTGGCCGCCAAGCTGGGCGGCGCGCTCGCCGAGCGCCTCGGGCAGCCGGCCGTGCTGGGCGAGCTCCTCGCCGGCATCGCCATGGGCGCGCTGCCGATCGCCGGGATCCACCAGCTCGAGTTCGTCGCGCACGACCGCACGGTGGAGGCGCTCGCGCAGCTCGGGGTCATCCTCCTGCTCTTCGAGGTCGGCCTCTCGACGCGGCTCGCCGACCTGCTCGACGTGGGCGTCTCCGCGTTGCTGGTGGCCGTCGTCGGCGTCATCGCCCCCGGCATCCTCGGCTGGCTCGCCGGCCGGTGGCTCCTCCCCGGCAGTCACCCCTTCGTCGCCGTCTTCCTCGGCGCGACCCTGTGCGCGACGAGCGTCGGCATCACCGCGCGTGTGCTGAAGGACATGAACCGCGTCGGCACGGCCGAGGGGCAGATCATCCTCGGCGCGGCGGTCATCGACGACGTCATGGGCCTGCTCGTCCTGGCCGTCATCGTGGGCATGGTCGGCGGCGGCGAGAGCACCGGCGCCCAGATCGGGCTCGTCACGGCGAAGGCGGTGGGCTTCCTCGCCGGGGCGCTGGTGCTCGGCCGATGGCTCGCGCCACGGCTGTTCCGCGTCGCGTCGCGGCTCCGTGGCCGCGGGGTGGTGCTCACGGCGGCGCTCGTCACGTGCTTCGCCCTCGCCTGGACGGCCGAGCTCGCGGGCCTCGCCGCCATCGTCGGCGCCTTCGCCGCCGGCCTCGTGCTGGAGGGCGTCTCCTTCTCCGAGCTCTTGCCGGAGGGCGACTCCATCGAGCACCTCCTGCTGCCGCTCTCGGCGGTGCTCGTGCCGATCTTCTTCGTCCACATGGGACTGCTCGTGAACCTCGGCGCGCTCGCCGGAGGATCCATCGCGCTCGCGGCCGCGCTCACGGTGGCTGCGGTCGTGGGCAAGCAGGCGTGCGGCCTCGCCGTCGTCACGCGCGGCGCGGATCGGCTGGCGGTCGGGCTGGGGATGATCCCGCGCGGCGAGGTGGGCCTCATCTTCGCTGGGATCGGAGCGGGTCTGAAGATCCAGGGAAAGCCCCTCCTCGGCCCGGGGGAGTTCGCGGCGGTCGTCGCGATGGTCCTCCTCACCACGGTGCTGACGCCGCCGCTCCTCCGCTGGCGCCTCGGCCGGGAGCCGCTGACGCGCGGCGCGGTCGAGGTGTAGCCGGCGCGCCTCCCGGCACGATGTGCCCGTCCTCGGGGCACCGTGCTGCTCGTCTCCCGGCCCGTCGCCCCGGTCGAGGGTGCGCCGCGAGGCTCGAGCTGCCTCGCGTGCGAGCGCAGGTTGCGCGAGCGTGCTCGCTCTTCGAGCAGCCCGCGCGTGTTCGCGCCCTGCAAGCACCGCCCTGACGGCGTCATTGCATGTCGAAGGCGTGCCCGGCCGTGCGGCACGGCGGCTGCAAAAGGGAGCGCTGCGCCTCACACACGAGCAACCGGGCCGCCACGCAGCGAAACCCAGGGAGAAACACACATGGCCGAAGGAACACCCGCCTCTTCAGCAGGAACCACGTCGCCGCGGGCGACGCTCGGGCTGACCGGGCTCACCATCAACGCGATGGCGCTCATCGCGCCGGGCGCCTTCCTCTGGCTCACGTTCCAGATGCAGTCGCTCTACGGCGCGCCGATGGCCGGCTCGGCGATGTGGTTCGGCATCCTCGCCGCCCTGCTCCTCTGCTTCGCCACCGCCATCAGCTACGCCGAGCTGTCGAAGCTCTACCCCGGCGCCGGCTCGTCGTACTTCTTCGCCGAGCAGGCCTTCCTGAACCGGACGAAGGCGTATCGCTTCGCGCGCCTCGCCAAGTTCATCACCGGGTGGGCGAGCCACCTCTACTACTGGGTCTACCCGGGCTGCATGGTGGGCGTGACCGCCATCCTGAGCGGTTACCTCCTGAACCAGTTCTTCCCGAACACGTTCAGCGGCAGCTACAACAGCCCGCTCTTCATGATCCTGTTCTGCATCGTCTTCGCGCTGGGCGTCGCCTACATCGCCTTCCGCGGCGTGACGGGCACGACGGGCGTCAACTTCGCCATCAACGTCATCCAGATCGCGGCGCTCCTCGTCTTCTCGGTCATCGCGATCTCGTACCGCGTGGGCCACCCCGAGGGCTCGAAGGGCTGGCACCTCGTGAACGGGACGCCTGTCGACTTCGTCGTCGCCCAGGAGCCGGTGCTCGAGAACGGCAAGCCGAAGCTCGACCCGGCCGGTCAGCCGGTGCTGCAGAACAAGATGGACGCCGACGGCAACGCGGTTCCCGAGATGAAGGACGGCAAGCCCGTTCCCTTCACGCTCAGCTACGCCGCCGATCAGGCCACCACGATGGAGCCGGTCGACGCCGACCACCCGAAGGACCTGACGCCGCACTTCAAGTTCCACCCCACGGCCTCGTCCGTTCCGGCGCCGCACGGCTTCTCGCTCATCGTGATCCAGGCCTGCATCGCCATCCTCATCCTGGTCGGCTTCGAGTCGGTCACGTCGATGGGCGAGGAGGCGAAGAACGCCAAGCGCGACATCCCGCGCGCGGTGCTCCTGTCCCTCGGCATCCAGGGCCTCGTCTGCTACCTCATCGAGTACTTCGCGGCGAACTACTTCCTCAACCAGGGCTACTCGCTGGCGGACGCCGCGGGCTCGGGCGCGCCGCTCGGCGACATGATGGTGCTCGTCGGCACGTGGCTCTTCGGCAGCTACACGGCCGGCCGCGCCTTCATGCTCGTGCAGGCGGCGACGGTGTTCCTGGCGCTCATCGGGACGACGCTCTCCTGCCTCAGCACCGGCGCCCGCGTCACTTACGCCATGGGCCGTGATGACGAGGTGCCGAGCCACTTCGGCCTGCTCCACGGCAAGCGACTCACCCCGCACCGGGCGATCTGGACGCTCGCCATCATCTCGGCGGTGATCGGGATCATCGCAGTCCTCACGTACCTCGGCGGCACGACGCCGACCGCGCTGGAGCCGAAGTACAACAACGTCTGGTACAGCTTCGGGCTCTTCAAGCCGGAGACCTACGCCAAGCTGCCGAACAGCCTCGTCATCGTCACGCTGGTGAGCAACTTCGGGACGTTCCTCCTGTACATGCTCACCTGCATCATCGCGATCGTCGCGTTCAAGGAGCACCACTCGTTCAGCGGCATCAAGCACCTCTTCATCCCGCTGTTCGGGCTCGTCGCGAACCTCGCCTGCATGCTCTTCTACCTGGTCGGCCCGTTCACGGTGGCAGGCATGAGCGTGAAGGAGCCCTACATCGCGCTCGCGGTCGTGGCCGCGTGGGGCCTCTACGGGGGGGTCTACTTCCTCCGCGCCAGCAAGAGGAAGGGCAAGGCGGTGTTCGTCGACAAGTCCGCGCCGAAGCCGGCGCTCTCCGCCTGAGCTCGCCCGGCACATCGCCGCAGCACTCGCGTCGGGGTGCAGTCCCGGTCCTCGGGATTGCACCTCGACGTCCCTGTTTCTCAGACTCGCCTTTCGCCGTTCTTCGTGCTCGCGAGCGGTTCATCGGCGAGTCTGAGGGATTTCCGGGCTTGCTACGCTTCGCTTCGCAAGCCCTCAACCGGGGGGAGCGAGCGCCGCTCCCCCCAGACCCCCCACCTCGAACCCGATGAGATCGGCGAAACGCGAGTCAACCTCGAGGGTAGGCGTCGGTGCCCATCTCGAGCGCGTCGAGGCCGGCGTGCTCGACCTCGGGCGGGACGCGGTTGCCCATGAGGCGGTCGACGACGTGGAAGAAGCCGAACGACAGCCCGAACACGAAGACGGCGTTCGTGACCACCCCGATGCACTGCGCGCCGAGCTGGCCGGCGTCGCCGAAGAAGAGGCCGCGCACGGGGCCGGCCACGCCGTTCCAGCCGGAGCCGTAGCTCCCGTCGGCGAAGAGGCCGAGCGCGAGCGCGCCCCAGGCTCCGCTCGCACCGTGAACGGCGACCGCGCCCACCGGATCGTCCACGTGGAGCCGCCGCTCGAGCAGCTGGACGACCCACACCACGAGCACGCCCGCGACGAGGCCGATCAGGACGGCCGCCGCGGGGCTCACGAAGGCGCAGGAGGCGGTGATCGCGACGAGCCCACCGAGGAGGCCGTTGCACGCCATCCCGAGGTCGGGCTTCCGCAGCAGGAACCAGACGTAGAGCAGGGCCGCGACGGCGCCGGCGCTCGACGCGAGCATCGTGTTGACCGCGATGGCCGCGGTGCGCGGGTCGGAGGCGGCGAGCGTGGATCCGGTGTTGAAGCCGAACCAGCCGAAGGCGAGGATGAGCGTCCCGACCACCGACATGGGCAGGTTGTGGCCGGCCATGACGCTGATCGTCCCGTCCGCGCGGTATTTCCCCAGGCGCGGGCCGAGCACGAGCGTGCCCGCGAGCCCGGTGAGCCCACCCGTCATGTGCACCACGCTCGAGCCTGCGAAGTCGACGTGCCCGTGGCCGAGCCCGGCGTGCGTGCCGAGCGACGACAGCCATCCCCCACCCCACACCCAGTTGCCGTACAGCGGGTAGAGCACCATCGACATGAACAGGCCATAGAGGAGGAAGGCGGAGAACTTCCACCGCTCGGCCATGGCGCCGGTGGGGATGGTGGCCGCCGTGTCCATGAAGACGGCGGCGAACAGGAACATCGCCAGGTTGGCGGGATCATTCGCGACCGTGACGAGCGCCCACTTCGCGGCGCCGAAGAGCCCGTACGAGTGGCCTCCGATCGAGATCGCCACCTCGTGCGCGCCGGCGAGCGACGGTCCGAGGGTGGGCCAGTCGCGGACCCCGCCGAACATGAGCGCGTAGCCGACGAGCCAGAACCCGAGCGCGCCTACCGGGTAGATGACGAAGTTCATCGCCATCGTGTTCGCCGCGTTCCTGGCGCGTGTGAAGCCGGTCTCGACCATCGCGAAGCCAGCCTGCATGAACATGACGAGGAAGCCGCCGAGGAGGACCCAGGCGATGTTGAGCGACGCGGGATCGAGCTGCGGCGGCATCCTTCACCTCAAGCGTTGAGCGGCGGGGGGTCGAGAGGGCTGCGGCGGATGGCGGCCGCTGAGCCAGACGAGGGCGCCCATCCCGGAGAGCACGGCGGCGACGACCGCGCCGAGGGCGATCCGGCGCGAGACGCGCGCGCGCCCGCGCCGCCGCCGCTGCGCCCCGGTCTCGGGGTCGCGCGGCGGGACGGCCGATGGGTTCTGGAGATCCGCGAGGAGCTGCCGGGCGCTGCCGTAGCGATCGCGCGGGTCGCGCTCGATGGCCTTGAGGATGATGGCCTCGAGCGACGGGTCGAACCCCGGGATGTAGTAGCTGGGCGGCCGGGGCTCCTCACTCGTCTTGGCGCGCAGCAGCGCGCGCGGGTTGGGGCTGTCGTAGGGCAGGTTGCAGGTGAGCATCTCGTACAGCATCATCCCCACGGCGTAGACGTCGGTGCGCGGGTCGCCGCGGCGGCCGCGGATCTGCTCCGGCGCCATGTAGTCGGGCGTGCCGATGGCGTTCGAGAGGCCCATCCAGGTGAGCCGGCGCTCGGACTCGAAGAGCGCGATGCCGAAGTCGAGGATCTTCACCTGCCCGGTCGGGAGCAGGAGCACGTTCTCCGGCTTGATGTCGCGGTGGACGACCCCCTCGTCGTGCAGGTACGCGAGCGCGTCGCAGACCTGGCGCGCGATGTCGAGCGCCTTCTCCGTGGGCAGCGGGACCCTGCTCTGGAGGATGGCGCGGAGCGACTTGCCGTCGACGAACTCCATCGCCATGTACATCCGGCTCTTCTCGCGCGGGCTCAGCACCTTCACGATGTTCGGATGGACGAGCCGCTGGCCCACATCCTCCTCGCGCCGGAAGCGCTCGGAGAACACCACGTCGCTCTCGAACTGGATGTGCGGGATCTTGAGCGCCACCGTCGCGCCGGACTCGGTGTCCCGCGCCTTGAAGATCGAGGCCATCCCGCTGCGCGCGAGCAGATCCGAGAGCTCGTACTGGTCGAGCTTGTCACCGACGACCGGGTCGCGCATCACGCGGCCATGAACGGGGATGGCATGTGGACAGCGTAGCCGAGATCCTGATGCCGGAGTACGAGCTCGACATCGCCACCCTGTCGGACGTGGGGACGGGGCGCGACCACAACGAGGACGCCTGCGGCTCGTTCGTCGAGGGCAGCGCCTGCGCGGTCGTCGCGGTGGCCGACGGCGTGTCGAGCAACCTCGGTGGCGAGGTGGCGAGCGCGATGGCGATCGAGGTCCTCGTCGGCGCCTACCGCGAGGAGCCGGCGACGCTCGGCGCGGGGCAGCGGCTCTACCGCGCGGTCCAGCAGGCGAACATCGCCATCTACGACCGGTCGGTCGTCGTCCCCGAGCTCCGCGGGATGGCGACGACGCTCACTGCCGTGGCGCTCGAGCGCGGCGAGCTGACCGCCGTGCACGTGGGCGACTCCCGGCTCTACCTCGTCCGCGGCGGCGCCATCACGCAGCTCACGAAGGACCACACCGTCGCCGCGGAGAAGGTGCGCTACGGGCTGCTCAGCAAGGAGAAGGCTCGGACGCACGCGGACCGGTGCACGCTCACCCGCAGCGTCGGCCGCGAGCTCATCGTCGCTCGCGACCGGATCACGCAGCGGCTGGTCCAGGGCGACGTGCTCGTCCTGTGCAGCGACGGGCTGCACGGCGTGCTCCTCGACGACGAGGTCCTGCCCCTCGTCGCGGATCGCGACGCCGCCGCCGCCTGCCGCGCGCTCGTGGGCGCCGCGAACGCGCGCGGCACGCCGGACAACGTGACGGCGGCCGTGGTCCGGATGATGGGCCCGACGCCCGCCCCCGCGCCCGCGAAGGGGTTCGCGGCGCGGCTGCGGCGCGCGTTCGGCAGGGGCTGACCGCGACCGGCCGCCCCCCTGGAGAGCCTCCGGCCTGCGCGCGATCCGGGCAGCGGTGCGCCGCCGTTCGCGGCCGCGCCCGCGCGAGGTCGTCGAAATGCGCTCGGAAGCCGGTGTCCCGACGCGGCACGCGGCCTGCAGCGGATCCCTCGATTCGTTCGCGCCCAACGATGACCGCGACCGGGCGCTCCGGGAGGGAGACGTGGCGGATCCGACACTGCCAGAGCTCGCGAAGCAGCTCGCGGAGACGCAGAACGCCCTCAACATCGTCTGGACGATGGTCGCGGGCTTCCTCGTCATGTTCATGCAGGCGGGCTTCGCGCTCGTCGAGACGGGCCTCACCCGCGCGAAGAACGCCGCGCACACGATGGGGATGAACTTCCTCGTCTACGCCATCGGCATCATCGGCTTCTACTTCATCGGGTTCGGGCTGCAGATGGGCGGCGTGGGCGCCGTCTTCGGCGAGAGCCCGATCCTCGCCAAGGAGCTCGTCATCCACATCGCGGGCAAGCCCTTCGGCCTCTTCGGCATGACCGGCTTCATGCTGCAGCCGCTCTCGCTGTTCACCGCGGGTGTCGCGACGACGTTCCTCTTCCAGATGGTGTTCATGGACACCGCGGCCACCATCCCCACCGGCGCCGCGGCCGAGCGCTGGAAGTTCGGCTCCTTCGTGATCTTCAGCTTCGTCATCTCGACCCTCATCTACCCCGTCTACGCGAACTGGGTCTGGGGCGGCGGCTGGCTCTCGCAGCTCGGCGTGAACTTCGGCCTCGGCCATGGCCACGTGGACTTCGCCGGCAGCTCGGTCGTGCACATGACCGGCGGCGTGATGGCGATCGTGCTGGCGAAGCTCATCGGGCCGCGGGCCGGCAAGTACGGGGCCGACGGCCGCATCCACCCCATCGCGCCGCACTCGATCCCGCAGGTGATGCTCGGCACCTTCATCCTGGCCTTCGGCTGGTTCGGCTTCAACGCCGGCTCGACGCTCTCCGGCACCGACACCCGCCTCGCCGTCGTCGCGACGAACACCATGATCGCGAGCGCGACCGGCGCCTTCGCGGCTTTCCTGTACGTGAAGGCCAAGTGGGGGAGGGCGGATCCGAGCTGGCTCGCCAACGGCATGCTGGCCGGCCTCGTCGCGATCACGGCCCCGTGCGCGTTCGTGTCGGCCTGGGCGGCCGCGCTCATCGGCGCCGTCGCCGGCGTCCTCGTCATCGTGGCGGCGGTCTTCATCGACACGAAGCTCGAGATCGACGACCCGGTGGGCGCCTCCGCGGTGCACGGCGTGAACGGCGCGTGGGGCGTCCTTTCGCTGGGCCTGTTCGCGAACGGCGTCTACGGGCAGGGGCTGAACGGCGTCGCGCGCGGCGTGACCGGCCTCCTCTACGGCGACGCGGGCCAGCTCGCCGCCGAGGCGGTCGGCCTGTGCGCGAACGTGCTGTGGGTCGCGCCCGTCGCGGCGCTCGCCTTCGCCATCATCGGCGTGCTCCTGGGGAACCGGGTCGAGCTCGAGGACGAGATCAACGGCCTCGACCTCTCCGAGATGGGCGTGCTCGGCTACTCCAGCGACGCAGGTCCCATGCCGACGTCGGGCGGGAAGCCTTACTCCGGCCATCCGGCCGGCGTGAACGTGAGGCGCCCCGCATCGACCCTTTGATCGTTCGCCAGCGCGGGTGGTCGCCGCCGGCGGGTCACCGTACCCCCGGCGGCTTCCTTATCTTGCGTGCCTCACGCGCGCGCGACGGCCGGCCGGTCGTCCGTGACGCGCGCGATGGTCTCGAGCAGCGCCGTCAGCTCGAACGGCTTCGCGAACGCGGCGGCGGCTCCGAGCTCCCTCGCCATCTCGCGGAAGCGGCCGTCGGCGGTGAGCACCACCACCGGGATGTGGGCCAGCGACGGGTCCCGAAGCTGCGCGTAGCGGAAGTCCGCGCCGTCCATCACCGGCATCATGAGATCCAGCAGGATGAGCGCAGGGCGTTCGCCGGAGCGGAGCTGGTCGAGCGCCTGCGATCCGTCGCACGCGCTCGAGACCGTGTAGCCCTCCTCGGCGAGGATCGAGCACAGGGCCGATCGGATGTCCCCGTCGTCCTCGACAACCAGGATGCTGCGCGCGGCCATGCCGCCTCCGTCGGGACGTCCCGCCCTGCGCCACAGTTGGCATGGTGACGCTCTCCGTCGATTCCCCACCCCGGTGGACACCCCTTCAGGCTCGCGTTCGCCTTGACACGAACGAGCCCGCCCCTTGGCGGAGCGCCTCTCCGAGAAGGGCCTGGCGCCGCTGGCTGGCACGCTTGGAGCGGCCTTCGACTCACTTATCAAGCCCGCCGCCACCGCTCACGCGCCGAGATATGCGACGAGCTTCTTCCGGAGCGCCTCGTCCGGGAGTCGACCGCGCGCTGCGCCGAGGTCGTCGTCGAGGTGCGCGGGGTTCGCGGTGGCGGGGATGGCCACCGTCACCGCGGGATGGGCGAGAATCCATTTCAGGAAGAGCTGGGCCCAGCTCGCCGCGCCCATCTCGGCGGCGAAGGGCGGGAGCGGCTTCACACTGGTGTCGCGGAAGAGCGATCCGCCCTCGAACGGGCGCATCACGATGACGGCGGTGCCCGCGTCGCGCGCCGCCGGCAGGACCCGCTTCTCGGCCTCGCGCACGCCGACGGAGTAGGGGAGCTGCACGAAGTCGACCTTCTCCGAGCGCACGATCCGCTCCAGGTCGTCGAACGCAGCGAGGCTGTAGTGCGTGATCCCGACGTAGCGGATGCGCCCCGCCGACTTCCACGCGCGCAACGTCGGGAGGTGCACCTCCCAGTCGAGGAGGTTGTGGACCTGGACGAGGTCGAGGCGCCCGCCCATGCGCCGCTCCGACTCCCTGAGCTGCGCCTCGCCCGCCTCGCGCCCCTGCGTCCAGACCTTGGTCGCGACGAGCGCCTGCTTCGCCCAGGGCGTCCCGCGGATGAGGTCGCCCACGACCGCCTCGGAGCGCCCGTACATCGGCGAGCTGTCGATGAGCTTGGCCCACGCCGCGAAGAACCGGCGCAGCACCTCGCGCAGCGGCGCCCGCGAGGCGGCGTCGCCCGCGACGTCGAAGGTCTGCCACGTGCCGAGGCCGACCACGGGGAGCGGCTCGCCGGTGGAAGGGATGGGGCGGGTGAGCATGGGCTCGTCTCGTGGAACGCCCAGCCGTGGCAGGGCGGCGGTGGCGCCGGCTGCGAGCGCGAGGAAGGTGCGCCGCGACAGAGGCTCCGGGCCGAGAGAGGGGCGTCTATCGCTCGATGTGCTCATGCTTCCTCGCGAGGTAGAGGGCGACGCCCAGCCAGCCCAGCGCGATGGGCGCGGCGACGAGCGCCGAGCCGCCGAACCCGACCCCCGCCGCGATGAGCCGCCCCTGCACGAGCGCGCTCGCGGCGTCGCTCCCGCGGTACACGACGGTGTCGATGAAGCCCTTCGCCTTGTAGCGATCCTCCCGGCCCACGACCGTGAAGAGCACCTCGCGCGCGGGGCGCTCGATCGCGTAATGCACCGCGCGCCGCAGCGCCTGCACGCCGGCGATGAGCGCGAGCGACGGCGCCGCCGCGATCGCGAGGAGGCCGCCCAGGGCGACGAGCGGGTGGAGCACGAGCCCGGCCGCGAGGCCCGCGCCGGCGAGGATGCGCCCCGTCGCGAGGCCCTGCAGCGCGAGCGAGAGCAGGTTCACGCCGAGGTCCACGGCCGCGAAGAGCTGCGTGCGCGTCGCGGGATCGCGCACGGCGCTGGCCACGATGCGCGCCTGCTGGAAGTAGAGGAAGGTGGCGGTGACCGTGACGCCCACGATCTGCAGCGCCAGCGCGAGCAGGTAGGGTGAGCGCGCCACGGCGGTGAACCCGGCGAACGGCCCGCCGCCCACCGCACCGCCCTCGCGGCGCACGGCGGCCGAGCCGGCCGAGGCCCGCCGCGCGAGCGCGATGGCGCACGCGGCCGCGGCGCCGAGGAGCGCCGCCGAGAGGAGCACGATCCCGGACACGCCGAGGAGCGGCACGAGGACCGCCGTGAGCGCCGGCCCCGCGAGCGCGCCGGCGCTGCCGCCCGCCGCGATGACGCCGAAGAGGCGCCTTCCCTGCTCGCTCGTGAAGAGGTCCGCCATGAAGCTCCAGAACACGCTCGTGACGAACAGGTTGTAGACGCTCACCCACACGAAGAAGGCGTGCGGCGCCCAGGCCGGCGCGCGCGCGCCGCCGAAGAGCGCCGCGAAGCCGAGGAGGTTCATGACGAAGAAGCCGTACACGAGCGGGATGGCCCGGCCGCGCGGGACGCGCGCGAAGATCGCGGACGCGAGCGGGACCGCGACCAGCATCGCGGCGAACGTGGCGAGGAAGGCCAGGTCCAGCCGCTCGACGCCGCCGCGGATGCCCATCTCCTCCCGGAGCGGCCGCAGCATGTACATCCCGCAGAGGAGCGCGAAGAAGTAGGCGGCGGACAGGACGACCGCCGTCCCCTCGCCGGCGTGAACGTCCGCCACGCGGCCGAGGAGGCGCGTGCGCCCGGGCGCTGCGGTGGCCGTGCCGCGCTGCATGTCGAGGCCGCGTTCGTCGCTACTTCGAGAGCTCCTTGACGAGGTGGGTGCCGAGCGCGGCGAGGCCTTGCTCGAGGGCGGCCGCCCCGCGCCCGGTGGCCAGGGTCGCGCGCATCGGCTCGGGGGCGAGGCCGATCTCGAGGTTGATCCGCACCAGCACGGCGGCGATCGCGGGCGTCGCCTCGGCGGCGCGGACGTGGCCGCCGTGCTTCTCGACGCCCTTCGACAGCTTGTCGAGGAGCTTGTCGGCGGTCGTCCGCGGCCCCTGCCTCGCCTCGAGCGCCGCCGAGATCCCGCGCTGGAGGTCCGCGACGAGCGCGGGCGCCTCGAGCGCCTGGACGAGGCGCTCGTGCGCCTCCTCCTCGTCGACGTTCATGCCCGCCGCGTACGTCGGGGCGACGATGCGAGCGAGCGTTTTCTTGGGGAAGAGGTGGGGGACGCGGGGCGAGAAGAGGTTCACGTCGTGCTCCGGGCGAGGCGTCGGACCGCGCCGAGATGGCGCAGCGCCTCCTCGCGGCGCCCCAGCTTCTCGCACAGCCGCGCGGCGTTGACATGAGGATCCGCGTGGTCGGGCGCCGCGGCGAGGCTCGCCTCGTAGGCCGCGAGCGCGTCCTCGCGCCTGCCCTGGTCCTCGAGCGCGACCCCGAGGTTGAAGAGCGCGGCGGGGTCGCCGGGGCGTGAGCCGAGCGCGCGCCGGTAGTGGAGCTCCGCCGCGGCGGCGTCGCGGGCCTCGTGGACGAGGCGGCCCAGGT
>DASWDS010000176.1:0-1970 GCA_036395165.1 Anaeromyxobacteraceae bacterium
AACCTCGTCCAGTACCTCGGCGAGCTGGGCGCGAGGGTGGACGTCGTGCGCAACGACGAGATCGACGTCCCGGGCATCCGCGCCCGGCGCCCCGGCGGGCTCGTGCTCTCGCCCGGGCCCTGCACGCCGAACGAGGCCGGCGTGACCCTCGCCGCCATCCGGGCCTTCGCCGGCGAGCTGCCCATCCTCGGCGTCTGCCTCGGGCACCAGGCCATCGGGCACGCGTTCGGGGGCAGGGTCGTGCGGAACGCCCGCATCGTCCACGGCAAGGCGAGCCCGGTCCGGCACCGCGGCAAGGGGCTCTTCGCGGGCCTCCCGTCACCCTTCGCCGCCGGCCGCTACCACTCGCTCGTGGTCGAGCGCGAGACCTTGCCCGCGGCGCTCGCGGTCACCGCCTGGACCGACGAGGGGGAGATCATGGGGCTGCGCCACCGCAGGCTCGACGTCGAGGGCGTGCAGTTCCACCCCGAGTCGATCCTGACCGACGGCGGCAAGACGCTGCTCGGCAACTGGCTCGCGCGCCTGGGAGGCAGGTGATGATCCAGCAGGCGATCGCGCGGCTCGTGGACCGGCACGACCTCTCCCGCGGCGAGACGGTCGAGGTGATGAACGAGATCGCGGACGGCGGCGCCACGCCCGCGCAGGTGGGCGCGTTCCTGGCCGCGCTCCGCATCAAGGGCGAGACGGTGGACGAGATCGCAGGCGCCGCCGAGGTCATGCGCGAGCGCGTCGACAAGGTCCACGTCGGGCGCGACGTCTTCGTCGACACCTGCGGCACCGGCGGCGACGGCCAGAACACGTTCAACATCTCGACCACCGCCGCCTTCGTGGTGGCGGGCGCGGGCGTGTGCGTCGCGAAGCACGGCAACCGCTCGGTCTCCTCGCGCTGCGGCTCCGCCGACGTGCTGGGCGCCCTCGGCGTGGACGTCGACGCGGCGAAGGACATCGTCGAGCGCTGCATCGAGGAGTGCGGGATAGGCTTCCTCTTCGCGCCGCGGCTGCACCCCGCCTTCAAGGCGGTGGCGGGCATCCGGCGCGAGCTCGGCATCCGCTCCGTCTTCAACCTGCTCGGCCCCCTCGCGAACCCGGCCGGCGCGCGGCACCAGGTCATGGGCGTGTACGAGCCGCGCTGGGTCCCCATCATCGGCGGCGTCCTGGCGGCGCTCGGGACGCGCCACGCCTTCGTCGTCCACGGCGAGGGGCTCGACGAGATCGCCGTCACGGGCATGACGCACCTGTGCGAGGTGAAGGACGGCCAGTGCGAGCGGTACGCGATGCTGCCCGAGGACCTCGGGCTGAGCCGCTGGCCGAAGTCGGAGATCGTCGGCGGCGACGCCGCGCGGAACGCGGCCATCCTCACCGACGTCCTCTCGGGCCAGAAGGGCGCGCCCCGCGACGCCGTCCTGGCGAACGCGGCGGCGGCGCTCGTCGCCGGCGGCGCGGCCCGGGACCTCCCGGCCGGCGTCATCATGGCGGCCGAGTCGGTCGACCGCGGCGCCGCGCTCCACAAGCTCGAGCGCCTGCGCGCGCTGTCGCGGGCCCATTCGTGACGTTCCTCTCGGAGATCCTGGCGAGGAAGGCGGACGAGGTGGCGGCGCGCCGCGCCGCGCGCGCCGACCTCGAGCTCGAGGCCGCCTGCCGCGATCTCCCCCCGCCGCGCGACTTCGCGGGCGCGCTCGCCGCGCGCGGCGCCCCCGCGCGCGTCATCGCAGAGGTGAAGCGCGCGAGCCCCTCCGCGGGCGCCATCGCGCACGGCCTCGACGCCGTCGCCCAGGCGCGCCGCTACGTCATGGCGGGGGCAGCCGCCATCTCGGTCCTCACCGACGGGCCCGGCTTCGGCGGCTCGCTCGCGGACCTCGCCGCCGTGCGGGGCGCTGTGGACGTGCCGCTCCTCCGCAAGGACTTCGTCGTCGATCGCTACCAGCTCGTCGAGGCCCGGGCGCACGGCGCCGACGCCGCCCTCCTCATCG
>DASWDS010000177.1:0-3662 GCA_036395165.1 Anaeromyxobacteraceae bacterium
GCCAGCAGTAGCGGTAGTCCCAGTTGAGGAAGCCGCCCGGGCGCTCGGGGAGCGAGGTGGTGGCGGCCGCGACGATGGCGCCGCTCGGCGAGTGCGCGAGGAGCTTCAGCGCGAGCGCGCTCCGCACGACGGCGTCGCGGAATCGCCCCTGGTACGTGATCTGCGACGCCCACGCGCGCCAGCGCCGGATGGTGCGCTCGAGCGCGTCCTCCGCGCGCGCCCCGAGCGGCGGCAGGACGGCGGGAGCGTCCAGCGCGTGGCTGAACGAGAAGCGCGCCGTCGCGCCGGGGCGGAGGAGCACCCGCGCGCGGACGCCGCCGTCGGCCGCCGCGGGGAGGCGCGGCTCGCTCCGGAAGACGAAGAGCTCCCGGCCCGACCGGAGCTGCAGCCCGAGCGCGCCCTCGTCGCTCCACCGGCGCGGCTCGCGTCCGAAGCCCGGCCGCGCGTCGAGCACGATCTCCAGCTCGACCTCGCCGCGCTCGCAGCGCGCGATGCGCAGGATCTCCCGCTCCGCGACGAGCGCCCCCTCCGCCGGGTCCACGAGCGGCATGAGGTCGAGGAGGACGAGCGCCGCCGCGCGGCTGTCGAACCGCGTCTCGAGGACGTTCGTGTCGGGCAGGTAGCGGCGCGTCACCTTGAACGCGCCGACCGGCCTCACGGTGAGCTCCCCGCCGCGCGAGTCGAGGAGGCGCGCGAACACGGCCGGGCTGTCGAAGCGCGGCCAGCAGAGCCAGTCGATGGCGCCCTCGCGCGTCACGAGCGCGGCCGAGCGGCCGTCGCCGATCGCGGCGTGGTCGCCGATCCGCGCGCACGGGGTCATCAAGGACAAGATGGCCAGCGGGTCGCCTGGTGACACCCGCGCGCTCGCTCGCCAGGCTGTGACGGAGGCGGTGGCGCTCACGAACGCCGGTGCGAGCGGGGGTTCTCGTAGGCGCCCATGGTGACTGCGCTGGCCGGCCACCTTTCGCGCCGGTGTCTCGCGTGACGGACCCGGCGGCTCGCTATCGTTTGCTCGCTATCGTTTGGAGGATGGACGCGCCCCGCTGCCTCCGCATCGCGTACGTCGCCGATACGTTCGGCAACGTCAAGGCGGGAGGCGTCGTGTCGGCCGGCCGGTTCGTGGCGGCTCTGCGCGAGCGCCATGAGGTCGTGGTGGTGACCGCCGGTCCCGAGGAGCGTGGCCCATACTCGGTCCCCGGGTTCCAGGTCGGGCGGGTCATGGACGAGATGGGCTTCATCCTGGCGGTGCCGCGCCGCCGGGTGCTCGAGGCGGCCTTCGCCCGCGCCGATGTGGTGCACGTGCAGTTCCCGCTGTGGCTGGGAGCACGTGCGGTGAAGGTTGCGCGCCGCGCCCGCGTGCCGGTGGTGGCGGCGCATCACGTCGAGCCCGAGAACATGTTCCCTCACCTGGGCGTCCGCTCGAAGGCACTGCGCGACCTCACCTACCGGATCTTCCTCCGCACCGTCTACCAGCCGGCGGATGCGGTGGTGTGCCCGAGCGAGGCGTCGCTCGCCGAGCTCCGCCGCCGCGGGCTCACCACGCCGGCGGAGGTCATCTCGAACGGGATCGCGCCGGAGTTCCGCCCAGCCGCCGTGGAGCGCTCGCCACGGCACGGCGGCGAGGTGCTCCTGCTGGCGGTCGGCCGGTTGGCGCGGGAGAAACGCCACGACGTCATCGTCGAGGGCCTCCGGCGGTCGCGCCATGCAGGACGCCTCCACCTGGTCGTGACCGGGCGCGGCCCAGAGGAGGAGCGGGTGCGGCGCCTGGTGCGAACGCTCTCCCCGCCTGGCGAGGTGATCTTCGCTGCAGACGACGAGCTGGTCCGGCTGCTCCAGTCGGCCGATCTGCTGGTCCACGCCTCGGAGGTCGAGCTGGAGGGGATGGCGGTGCTGGAAGCGCTGGGCTGCGGGACCCCCGCGCTCATCGCGAACGCGACCGGCAGCGCGGCGTCGGCGCTGGCTGTCTCCCCCGACCTGCTCTTCCGCCCGGGCGACCCGGACGACCTGGCGCGCCACCTCGACCACCTGCTCGATCATCCGGATCGACTGGCGGCGGCCCGCGCGCGCTGCGCCGCCCTGGGCGCGTCACGGACAGTAGAGGCCTCGGTGCGGCGGCTGGAGGCGCTCTACTACAGGGTGGTGGCGCAGCGCGGCGCCCCACGGCGCTAGCGCCTGCCGCTCCCGCACGTTCGACACGGATCTGCTGACGTCGAGGATTCCAGATCGAGGTTGTCGCGTGGGCTGGCGTTGCGCACGGGACGGGCGGTGACCCGTTCCCGAAGATCGGGCTACCAGCTCCCGAAGCGGCGCCGCGCCTCCGCCGCGAGGGCGTCCCGGTGGCGCGGGTGCGCGACCGCGATGAGCGCGGCGGCGCGCTGGCGCAGGTTCTTGCCGAAGAGATCGGCGATGCCGTGCTCGGTCACCACGAAGTGGATGTGCGCGCGCGTGGTGACGACGCCCGCGCCCGGCTTCAGGAACGAGACGATGCGCGACTCGCCGGTGCTCGTCACCGACGGCAGCGCGATGATGGGCTTCCCGCCCTCGGAGAGCGCCGCGCCGCGGATGAAGTCCATCTGGCCGCCCACGCCCGAGTACTGCAGGTCGCCGATGGTGTCGGCGCAGACCTGGCCGGTGAGGTCCACCTCGATGGCGCTGTTGATGGCGGTGACCTTGGGGTTCCGGCGGATGACCGCCGTGTCGTTCACGTAGGCGATGTCGAGCATCGCGACGAGCGGGTTGTCGTCGAGGAAGTCGTAGAGGCGCCGCGTGCCGAAGGCGAAGCCGGCCACGATCTTGCCGGGGTGGATGCGCTTCGCCTCGCCCGTGATGACGCCCCTCTCGACGAGGTCCACGATCCCGTCCGAGATCATCTCGGAGTGGATCCCGAGCCGGTGGTGATCGCCGAGCGCGGCCAGCGTCGCGTCCGGGAGCGTCCCGATGCCGAGCTGCAGCGTCGCGCCGTCGTCGACGAGCTCCGCGCAGTGGCGCCCGATGGCGCGCTCCTGGTCGGTCAGCTGCCGGCGCTCGGCCTCGGGGATGGGCTCGCGCCCCTCCACGAGGAAGTCGATCGCGTCCACGTGGATGAGCCCGTCGCCGTGCGTCCGCGGCATGAGCGGGTTCACCTGGGCGATGACCGTGCGCGCCATCTGCACGGCGGAGCGCGCGACGTCCACCGACACGCCCAGCGAGCAGAAGCCGTGGCGGTCGGGCGGCGACACGGTGATGAGCGCGACGTCGAGCGGGAGGAGGCCGCCGCGGAAGAGCTGCGGGACCTCGGAGAGGAAGACCGGCAGGTAGTCTGCGCGCCCCTCCTGCACCGCCTGCCGCACGTTGGGGCCGACGAAGAGCGCGTTGACGCGGAAGCTCTTCGCGAGCTCGGGCGCGACGTAGGGCGCGTCGCCCTCGGTGTGGAGGTGGACGACCTCGACGACCCGCAGCTCGGGGGCGCGGGCGGTCATGGCGTCGATGAGCCGCTTCGGGGCCGCGGCGACGCTGTGCACGAACACGCGGTCGCCCGACTTGATGATGGAAACGGCTTCCTCGGCGCTGACGGTGCGGCTCACGCGGCCTCCAGGTTTCGGTGCGCGGCGCAGCATACCGCGGGGGCCGGGATGGGCGGAAACGGTGGGCGGGGCGAGGGTCGGGGTCGGGGTCGGGGTCGG
>DASWDS010000178.1:0-29092 GCA_036395165.1 Anaeromyxobacteraceae bacterium
CTACCCCGACCTGGCCGATCCGGCATTGGTCAGCGTCGGCATGACGGACACCGGCTACGGCGAGGACCATTGCTGGGCCGAGCACTTCACGCGCGTCGTGGACGTGAACAGCTCGACGCCATTTCCGCCCATCGTACCGGCCGCGTCGCCGCTCTAGGAGATCCACTCGGCTGGGGTGCTCACCAGGCGTGAGCGCCGGGCCGGGGCCGGCCGTGGCGCGGACCCGCGGCGGCCGCCGCGCCCGGCTCACGACCGGGTGTTCTCGCGAGCCGAGCTGGTCGATCGGCTGCGCGGCGCCGCCGACGTCGCGGAGGCGCTCGCCGCGCGGGCGGACGAGATCGCGGCGCGCCTCGCGAGGCCGAGGCGCTCGCTGCACGAGCAGCTCGAGGTGACGATGGACGAGCTCGAGTCGCTCGTGCGCGCCTTCAACGACGCGTGCGGCCGCGAGCGCCGCGCTGCCGCCGCGAAGCTGCGCCACGCGCTCGCCCGCGAGCGCGCATGGCGCCGGGCGCTCGTCCGGGTGGAGCGGCCCATCGCGGCGCTGGGCTGCGCGACGGCGAGGCTCCTCGCCGCGGCGCGCGCGTCGCTCGCCGACGCGCGCTGACGGGTGGTCGCGCCCGGGAGCCGCTCGTGAGGTGAGCAGGCGGATGCGACGAGGCGCGAGCGAGGCGCGTCACTCCGCGTCGCAGAGCGACCCGAGCAGCTCGAGCAGGTGCTCGATGTCGAACGGCTTCTCCAGCGCCGCCGTCACGGAAGCCGGCGGCTGCCGCCAGTCGCCGCTCATCCAGACGACGGGGATCGCGGCGAGCGCCGGGTCGGCCTTCATCGTGGCGAGCACGCCGGCGCCGTCGAGGATGGGCATCCATTGATCGAGGCAGACCGCCTCCGGACGCAGCCCCGACCGAAGGAGGTCGAGACCTTCGGCGCCGTCTCCCGCCGACGTGACGCGGAAGCCACGCGTCTCGATGATCTCGGACAGCGCTTCGCGGAGATGGTCGTCGTCCTCGACGAGGAGGACGAGTGGAGGAGCCTTCTTCTTCCGCGCCTTGGTCGCTGCCGTGATCACGAGCGGATTGTACCGGAGGAAAAACTTGTCCGCGGTCACGTGACCTGGGCACACGTCCTGCCTCACGTCTCCGAGGCCCGAAAGGGTCCCGGCGAGCGGAGGGGCGCCGCGGCGCCCCGGAACCTTCGCGCCTCGCGCCTTACAATCGCCGAGCGAATCGACGCGCCTGCCGGCGCGGTCGTCCCGCATCGGAGGGCGGATGCCCGGTCCAGACGAGCTGCTCCCGCCCCCGGCACCGGTCGCGATCCCGGCGCGGCCCGCCGACGGCCACAAGGGCACGTTCGGGCGGGTCGCGGTGGTGGCAGGCAGCGGGGCCTTCACCGGTGCGCCGTTCCTCGCCGCCACCGCCGCGCTGCGGGGGGGCGCGGGGCAGGTGCGGCTCGTCGTCGGCAGCTCCATCCATGCCATCCTCGCGGTGAAGGTCACCGAGGTCGAGGTGAGCCCCGTCCCGGAGAGCGCGCCCGGAGCTCTCGGCCCGGAATCGTTCGAGGCGATCGCGCGGACCCTGGCCGACTGGGCGACGGTCGCGGTGGTCGGCCCCGGGCTCGGCCGTCACCCGGCGACGTCGCGCCTCGTCGCGCTCCTCTCGCGGACGGCGCTCCCGCTCGTGCTCGACGCCGATGCGCTGAACGCGCTCGCCGAGGACGAGGCCGTGCTCGGCCACCTCGGTGAGGACGGCCGCGCGCGCGTCCTCACCCCGCATCCAGGGGAGATGTCCCGGCTCGTGCGGCAACCGATCGACGCCGTGCAGTCGAACCGTCTCGCGCTGGCGCTCGACGCCGCGCGGCGGTGGGGGTCGGTGGTGGTGCTGAAGGGCGCGAACACCATCGTCGCGTCGCCGGACGGCCGCTCGTCAGTCGACCCGCACGCGGTGCCGGCGCTCGCGACGGGCGGCACGGGAGACGTCCTCGCGGGCCTCGTCGCGGCGCTCCTGGCACAGGGAAGCGACCCCTTCCAGGCGGCAGTGACGGGCGTCTACGTGCACGCCGCGGCGGGCAGGCGCGCCGCCCGCGGGCTCCGCTCGGGCCTCCTCGCGACCGAGCTGCTGCCGGTGATCCCCGAGGTGATGCAGGAGCTTCGCGATTCGGGGCGCTCGCTCGATCCCTGACGATGGCGCACGAGTTTCGCGCCCCCGTCCCGCTCGACCGGCTAAGGCGCAAGAAATGCTTCCGAGCCCGCCGGTGCCCATCGTGACTACGGCAACTTGGACCGCGGCGCGGGAACTGCATTTGACCGTGGTCAAGCGGCACGCGCTACGAAAGGGTCACATGGCCGACCAGAACTGGGACGAGTTCGCTCTGCTCGTGGTCGATGTGCAGCGGGACTTCTGGTCGGCGGATCTGGAGAAGGCGTTCCCTCGCTTCCAGCAGGACGTCGAGCAGCTCCTCCGCTTCTGCCGCGGGTCGGGCATCGAGGTCATCCACCTGCGGGAGGTGTTCAACGACGGCGACCGGTCCGACTGGCTCCCGCGCTACCGCATGCGGGGGCGGTCCCCCTGTGTCCGGGGCACGCCGGGCGCGGCGCCGCTCGAGGTGGCGCTGGAGCTCCCGGGCGAGAAGGTCATCGAGAAGCAGACGCAGAACGGCTTCCACAGCCTCGAGCTGCTTCCGTACCTGTGCTCCAGGGAGAAGAGGTACGTCCTCGTGGCGGGGCTCGTGACCTCCGTCTGCGTGGCGCTCACCGCGACGTCCGCCGCCCAGACCGGCTTCCTCGCCGCGATCGTGGCGGACGGCTGCGCGGACTACCCGGAGGCCCACGAGCTCACGCTGAAGCGCTTCCGCGGATGGCTGCTCGACGTCGCGAGCACGAGCGAGCTCGCTGCGCGCCATGGCGACTGGCGAAAGCAGCTCGAGCAGCTCCGGCAGCTCGGACCGGCGGCGCGCCCGTGCGTCGGCTGCGCGCACGAGCTCGACCCGGGCTGTCAGCACCGGTCTCGCTCCTCGCGGCGGGCCCCCGTCGCCGTGTGACGGTCGCGCCGCTCGCGGGCGCGATCAGGCCGCCTCGGAGTCGGTGCGCTTGCCGAGGCGCACGGTGATCTCGCGGTCCGGGATCTTCACCGACACCTCGATGTAGCTGAGCGTGGTCAGGATGAAGGCGAAGGCGAGGAGCGCGCCGGCGACGTTGTACGCGCCCGCGTAGGACCCGGTCCGGTCGGCGATCCAGCCAGCGAGCATCGGGCCGACGACGCCGCCGACGCCCCAGGCGGTGAAGAGGATCCCGTAGTTGAGCCCGAGGTTCTTCGTCCCCCACGCGTCGGCCACCGTCGCCGGGAAGAGCGACAGGCAGGCGCCGTAGCTGAAGCCCACCACCGCCGCGCCCACGATGAACCCGCCGATGGTCGTGAAGCCCGAGAAGAGGAACATGGCGAGCGCCTGGAGCACGCAGACGAGGCCGATGGTGACGACGCGCCCGACGTAGTCGGAGACGACGCCGGCGATGACGCGCCCGGCGGCGTTGAAGCAGGCGAGGAGCGCGACGAAGACGAAGCCGATCTTGATCGTGTTGCCCGACTGCACCGAGACGATCTTGGCCATGTGGCCGATGATCATGAGCCCCGCGGTCGCGGCGCAGGCATACCGGAGCCAGAGCGACCAGAACGCCGGGGTCCGGACCATGTCCCGCCACGTCTTCTCCGGGCGGACGGTCGCGAGGGCGGTCGCGACGGCGTCCTTCTTCACCAGCAGCTGCTCGGGCGGATTGCGGATGAACTGCGCGAACGCGGTCGCGGCGACGAGGAAGCCGGCGCCCAGGATGCGGAACGACGTCGCGGCGCCATAGGTGACGAGGAGGTGCTTCGAGAGCGGCGCGATGTAGACGGGCGCGACGCCGAACCCGGCCACGACGAGCCCGGTGATGAGGCCCTTCTTCTCGGGCGGGAACCACTTCACCGCCGCCGGCGTCGCGGCGGCGTAGCCGAGCCCGAATCCGGAGCCGCCCAGGACGCCGAATCCGATCACCGCCGGCAGGACCGACCCCGGTCCGGAAAGGCTCGCGACGAGGAGCCCGAGGCCGGTGAGGACGCCGCCCGCCGAGGCGATGACGCGCGGACCGACCCGGTCCTGGAGCCGGCCCGCCGGGATCATCATGATCGCGAAGAAGGCGATCGCGACGGTGTAGGGGAGCGTGGCCTGCATCTTCGTCCAGCCGAACCCGCCCTTCTCCACCGTCTCGACGAGCTGCTTCGAGAAGACGCTCCACGCGTAAAGGATGCCGAGCGCGAGGTTCAGGCCCATTCCTGCAAGCGTCACCGTCCAGCCGCGTCGTGACATCGAATTCCCCTGGTGGAGCTTTGCGCCGAGCCTCGCTGCGAGGTGGCGTGTGGAAAGAGGTCCCGCGCCACGCGAGCGGCGGGGGTTGGACGAGTCGCGCGGGCGCTCCGGCGCGGGCAGCGGCGGAGTCGCGTCGGCGGCGCCGGCCGGTCTCGGGCCGGCGAAGCGGAGCAGGTTCCGCCCGCACGCTCGAAAGCGTTCCCGCAGGAGCCCGACACCGTGCTGCTCCGCCCACGCCATCTCCTCTTCGTCCAGGAAGTGGACGATGGAGATGGGGAAGACGCGATCGTCCACCTTCACACGATCGCGCAATCCCGCGTGGAAGCGGCTCGCGCTGGCGGGCAGGAGCGCCACGCCGACCCGGCCCGCCTCGCGCATCGCGGCGTCCTCGAAGCGGCCGGCGGTCTCGCCGGCGCCGGCGCCGAAGTCCTCGGCCTCGAGCCGGGCCAGGATGGCGCCGATCGCGGAGGGATCGCCGTCGGTGACGGTGGCGTAGATGCGGGGGCCCTTGCCAAGCGTGAAGACGGCGTGCCCGACGCCGGCCGGGCGCAGCGGGCAGACGGCCACCGGATGAGCGCCTCCCCCGCCGGCGACCGCGACCCAGCAGACGTCGCCCGTCGCCGCGGCCGGCAGCCGCTTCAGCACGAACGCGAGGACGCGTGCGTTGAGGTGATCGAGCTGGGCCACGGTGGAACGGAGGATGACAGCGCACGCGAGAATTGTCGCAGCGACGAATTGTCGCACACGCCGGGCGCCGCAAACACTGCGCGTGATATTTGCGCGGACGCGCCCGGCCCTTGCCGCGCGACGAGATGGCCGAGAGAAGCCGCACGCTGGCCTGGCCAGGCTCGTGTTCTCCCGGGGGCTGCCGGCAGGAGGCGTCGACGTCCACCCGCTCGCCCGGATCAGCGTCCCCGGTGCTGCCGCAGGAGGTGCCACGCGGCCTCGACACGAGCGAGGGTCCGGACGCTCTCGAGGGTCTGCGTGCCGGCTGCGGGCGGCCACAGGACGCCGCTGGTCGCCGCCAGCATTCCGCAGGTAGCTCCCACCAGCGCCGCGAACGCGATCCTCGCCAGCATGGCTCTCCTCTGAGCGAACGCCGTGCCAGCGCCTTCTCTCGATGGAAGCGGCCGTCTCTCGCCGGTGCCGGCGCGAGCCCGGGCAGAGCCTCCCTCGAGGGGCGTCGCGATTCGGCACATCGGCCGGCGCCGCCGTGCGCGAGCGGCACTCCCGTGACGGGTGCCGGTCCGACTCCCACGGTCGAGCGACATGCTGCCCGTCGAGGCGCTGGCCATGCCTGAGAAAGGAACCTGTTCGGGAGGCTGGCCATGTCCGCAAACGCGCGCGCCCAGGTCGTTGGCTCGAAGCACCTGTGCGACTGCAGCCGGCGCGCGACGTACGCCACGCGCATGCGCCAGCGGCGGCGCGCCCGGACCGACCACCCCCTGTGCGAGCGCTGCTGGCGGTCCCTCGCCGATCGTTACCGCCCGGCGCCGGCCGCGCCTCGCTGGCTCCCCGACGAGCTCCTCGCCCGCGTGCTGTCCGGCGCCGCCGCGCGCCCCGCGAACGCCCCGTCCGCCGCGTGACGAGGCGGCGCACAAGCGGGCGCGACCGGTCACCCGCCGCGCCCCCGGAGGAGCTCGAGGAGCAGCGCGTTCACCCGCTCGGGCGCGTCGAGCATCACGTCGTGCGACGCGCCCGGCACGCGCTCGACGCGCGCGTTCGGGACGAGGGTCGCCGGAGGCGCCGCGAGGTGCGGGGCGAGGAACGGATCTTCCTCTCCCCAGATGACGAGGACGGGCACCTCGATGCGACGCGAGGGCGCACGATCGGGCGCGCGCCGGGCCGGAGCCAAGAGCCGCCCCGCCAGTGGCGCGCGCGCCAGGATCGCCCTCGCCATGGCCCGGTACACGTCGAGCCCGCCGCGGAGCCAGTCCGCCTGCCTGGCCGCCTCCACGTACGGCTCGATCTCGTCGTCCGCGACCGGCGCGGCGCGCATCGCCCTCAGCGCACGGCGGAGCAGCGCCCCGTCGCGCGCCGCGAGGACGCGCTCCGGGAGCGCCGGGATCATGAGCGCCAGCATGTACGCGCTCCGCAGCGCCTGCGCGTTGCGGAGCATCCCCCTCGCCATCGCCGCCGGGTGGGGCGCGTTGAGGACGACCAGCCGCTCGAGTCGCTGCGGATACCGCGCCGCGAAGCGGTAGCCCACGATGCCGCCCCAGTCGTGCCCGACGACCGCGGCCGCGCGCTCCACGCCGAGCGCGGAGAGGAGGGCCTCCACGTCCGCGGCGAGCCGCGCGACGCTGTACGCCGCGACGCCGCGTGGGCGGCCGGAGAGGCCGCACCCGCGCATGTCCACGGCGATCGCGCGGAACCCCGCCGCCGCGAGCGCCGGCAGCTGGTGGCGCCAGGACCACCAGAACTCGGGGAACCCGTGGAGCAGGACGACGAGCGGCCCGCGGCCCGCCTCGACCACGTGCAGGGTGACATCGGCCGTCCCGACGAAGTGGTCGTCGGCGCCGGCGATCCGCGGCGTCGCGCGCATGCCACTGCCATCGTGCCCGCCGGCCGTCCCGCGCAACCGCCGCAGGGGGCGGCGTCACCGCCGGGCGGCGTCCCGGCGCGTGGCCTCGGTTCTGGTGGACGGCTCGAGCTCCGGCGGACATCCTTGGGGCAACATGCCCACCTTTCCCGGCACCGTTCCATCCCGGCTCCCGGACGTCGGCACGACCATCTTCACCGTGATGTCGCGCCTGGCGGCGGAGCACGGGGCGCTGAACCTCTCGCAGGGCTTCCCGGAGTTCTCGGCGCCGCCGCTCCTGTACGACCTCGTCTCGAGGCACATGCGGGCGGGCGAGAACCAGTACGCGCCGATGGCGGGCGTCGCGGCGTTGCGCGAGGCGATCGCCGCCAAGGTCGAGGCGCTGTACGGCCGCCGCTACGATCCCGAGCACGAGATCACCGTCACCGCGGGCGGCACGCAGGCGATCTTCACCGCCGTGGCGGCCCTGGTACGCCCCGGCGACGAGGTGATCCTGTTCGAGCCCGCGTACGACTCGTACGCTCCGTCCATCGCGCTGAACGGCGGGACGGCGGTCCGCGCCCAGCTCCGCTTCCCCGACTACCGCCCCGACTGGGCGGCCGTGCGGCGCCTCGTGACGCCGCGCACGCGCCTCATCGTGGTGAACACGCCGCACAACCCGAGCGGCACCACCTGGACGGAAGCCGACCTGCAAAGCCTGGCGCGGCTCGTCGAGGGCACCGACATCGTCGTCCTCGCCGACGAGGTGTACGAGCACATCGTGTTCGATGGGCTGCGCCACGAGAGCTGCGCGCGTCACCCCGCCCTCGCCGAGCGCTCGTTCGTGATCTCGTCCTTCGGGAAGACCTACCACGTGACGGGCTGGAAGGTCGGGTACGTGCTCGCGCCGCGCGAGCTCATGGCGGAGTTCCGCAAGGCCCACCAGTTCATCGTGTTCACGGTGAACACGCCGGTGCAGCTCGCGCTCGCGGAGTACCTGCGCGACGCGAGCCTCTATCTCGAGCTCGGAGCGTTCTACCAGCGCAAGCGCGACCTGTTCCGCGCCGGCCTGGCCGGGTCGCGCTTCCGGCTGCTGCCCTGCACCGGGACCTACTTCCAGCTCGTCTCCTACGCGGGGCTGACGGACGAGCCCGACGACCGGCTCGCCGTGCGACTCACCCGCGAGATCGGCGTCGCCTCGATCCCGGTCTCGGCGTTCTACGAGGCACCGCCGCACGACCCGGTGCTGCGCTTCTGCTTCGCGAAGAACGACGACACGCTCGTCCGCGCCTGCGAACGGCTCGCGCGCGTGTGACGCGCCCGCCCCGCGCGCCCGCCTCCTCGCTCCTCGAGGCGGCACCGGCCCGGTGAGCACGGAAGGTGGAATGACTTGACAGCCGGGGGGCGCGTGGGGCTGCATGGACCCGACAGGCAGCGAGGCGGGCCCGTCGCACGACCGCACGATCCGAACCGGCGCGTTCATCCCCTGCCCCGCTCCCGCGAACAGGAGACGCCAATGAGCAACCCCGAGCAGAAGCAAACCGACATGGGTTCGGTCGCCGGATCCGTCGCTGCGTCCGTGCGTGAGAAGGTGCAGGACGTGGGGCAGGCCCTCGCCACCGGAGCGGAAGGGTTCGTCGCCGATGTGAAGACGAACCTGGCGGAGGCCGGCCGCGCCATGACGGAAGGGGCGAACGCCGCCAGGAATCTGGTCGTCGACAAGATGCAGGAGGCCACCGCCTCGGCGGCGAGGACGGCGACGCGGGTGGAGAAGACGGTCACCGCGAGGACGGCCGCCGCGCGCAAGGCCGTGGGCAAGCGGGTGAAGGCAGCCAAGGCGAGCGTCAGGAGCGCGGCGGCTCGCGCGAAGAAGGCCATCACGCCCAGGAAGGCCGGCGGCCCCAAGCGTCGCGCCGCGAAGCCCACCATCCGGAAGGCCGCGCGCAAGACCAGGCGCCCGTCGAAGAAGTAGCCGGGCCGCGACGGCGGACGCGGAACGTCAGGTCCCCGAGCGCGAGCGCCGAGCGTCCCCCGGCCGCGGTGACTCACCGTGCACGCCGACGGGGACGCACCCAAGGGCGCGTTGACACCTGCCTCCAGCCCCTCTACGAGCGCGGCTGGAGGTCCCATGCGCAAGATCGGTCGCCGTACGGCGCTCCGCTGGGGGCTCGGCCTGGCGGGCGTCGCCGCCGCGAGCCGCCTGCCCGTCGCACACGCGCAACAGCCAGCCCCGAAGTACGAGCCCGCCTACCCCCTCGAGAAGGGCGCCAGCCTCCGGCTCCTGCGCTGGTCGGGCTTCATCAAGGCCGACGAGGAGCGCTGGAACGCGAACACGAAGGCCTTCACCGGCGCGACCGGCGTGCCGGTGAACGTCGAGTACATCACCTGGGAGGACGTCCGGCCCAAGGCCGCGCTCGCGGCGAACCTCGGCAGCGGCCCCGACCTCGTCATGGGCTGGTTCGACGACCCGCACATCTACCCGCAGAAGCTCGTCGACGTGACGGACGTGGCGGAGGACCTCGGGAACCGCCTCGGGGGCTGGTACGAGGTGGCGCGCACCTACGGCTACAGTCAGGCGCTGAAGCACTGGATCGCGGTGCCCATCGGCGCGACCTCGCTCACGCTCAACTACCGCGTGAGCTGGGTGAAGGAGGCCGGGTTCGACCGGTTCCCGACCACGCTCGACGGGCTCCTCGAGCTCGCGCGCGGGCTGAAGCAGCACGGCCACCCCGCGGGGTTCGCGCTCGGTCACGCCGTCGGCGACGGCAACAACTGGGTGCACTGGGCGCTGTGGGCGCACGGCGGCAAGGCGGTCGAGGCCGACACGAAGACCATCGCCATCCACCGCCAGGAGACCTGGGCCGCGCTCGAGTACGCGAAGCAGCTGTACGCGCAGATGGCCCCCGGCGTCGGCTCCTGGCTCGACCCGAACAACAATCGGGCTTTTCTCTCCGGCGAGATCGGGCTCACGAACAACGGCATCAGCATCTACGCCGCCGCGAAGAAGGACTTCCCGCAGATCGCGCAGGACATCGACCACGCGCCCTTCCCGGTGGGCACCCCGGGCCGGCCCACGGAGCTGAACCTGTTCACGCAGGCGTTCATCTTCCGCCACTGCCGCGCTCCCAACGCCGCCAAGGAGTACCTGCGCTTCATGCTGTCGCCCGACCAGGCCGGGCCCTGGATCGACGCCATGAACGGCTACGTGGTGTGCGCGCTGAAGCAGTACCGCGAGCTGCCGGTGTGGACGCGCGATCCGAAGACGACGCCGTTCCGCGACGCGCTCGCGCGCATGCTGCACAACGGCTACGCCGGACAGCCCGGGCAGCAGGCGGCGGCCGCGCTCGCCGAGTTCATCGTCCTCGACATGTTCGCCGACGCGACGGTGAACGGCATGAGCGCCAAGGACGCGGCGGCCCGCGCCGAGGGACGCCTCCGGCGGATTTACCGCGGATAGCACATGGCGGAGGGGCCCCTCGCCCGCCTCCGGGCCCTGGCCGAGCGCGGCCCCGTGCTGGCAGCCCTCCTCCTGCTCCCGGCGGCGGTGTTGCTGGGCGGGCTGCTCGCCTACCCGCTCGCCGTCGGCGGCTGGCTCGGCTTCCACGACACGCACATCGGCGGCCCCGGGGCGTTCATCGGGCTCGACAACTACCGATACCTCGTCACCGACCCGGTGCTCCGGGTGACCGCCTTCAACACGCTCGTCTACACGTTCCTCACCGTGATCGTGAAGATGGCGCTCGGGCTCACGCTGGCGGTCATCCTGAACCGGCGCTTCGCCGGATACCGGTTCTGGCGATCGGTGCTGCTCCTCCCCTACATCGTCCCGACCGTCCTCTCGGCCTTCGCCTGGTGGTGGATCCTCGACCCGCAGTTCAGCTTCGTGAGCTGGGCGCTCCGGCGCGCCGGGATCATCGACCGCAACATCGACTTCCTGGGCGACGCGTGGCTGGCGCGCGCGTCGCTCATGACCGCCAACGTGTGGCGCGGCATCCCGTTCTTCACGGTGGGCTACCTGGCCGGCCTGCAGGCCATCCCGGGCGAGCTCCGCGAGGCGGCCCTCATCGACGGCGCGCGGCCCTGGCGCATCTTCCGCGACGTCACCTGGCCGCTGCTGCTGCCGCTCACCATCATCCTCTCCACCTTCTCCGCCATCTTCACCTTCACCGACTTCCAGCTCGTCTGGACCATCACGCGGGGCGGGCCCGGCAACGCCACGCACCTCTTCGTCACGCTCGCGTACCAGCGCGCGATCCCGGGTGGCGCGCTCGGCGAGGGCGCCGCCATCGCCGGGTTCACGCTGCCCTTCCTCTTCGTCATGGCCTGGGCGGCGCTGGTCGCGCTGCGGCGGGAGGCCTGACCGTGCGGCGCGTCCTCGGCACGTATCTCCCGCTCGCGCTCTTCGCGCTCTTCCTGCTCTTCCCCTTCTACTGGATGGTGCTCACGGCGGTGAAGCCGAACGCCGAGCTGGTGAGCGCGAGCGCGAACCCGTTCGGCGTCGTCCGCCCGACGCTCGACCACGTCCGCTATCTCCTCACCGAGACCGCCTACCCGCGCTGGTTCTGGAACACGCTCGAGGTCAGCGTCGGGGCCACCGTCCTCAGCGTCGCGGCGAGCTTCCTCGCGGCGTTCGCCATCGCGCGCGTCGGGTTCCGCGGGGCCGAGGTGGCGGGCGTCCTCATCTACGTCGCCTACCTCATCCCGCCCGCCATCCTCTTCATCCCGCTCGCGGAGATCATGCTGGGCCTGGGCTGGTTCGATCGGCTGTGGGCGCTCGTCCCCATCTACTCCACCTTCCTCGTGCCGTTCTGCACCTGGCTCCTCATCGGATATCTCAAGTCCATCCCGCGCGAGCTGGAGGAGGCCGCCATGGTGGACGGCGCGAGCCGCCTCTCCATCATGGTCCGCATCGTGCTGCCGCTCAGCGTCCCGGGGCTCGTCTCGGCCTTCATCTTCGCCTTCACGCTCTCGTGGAACGAGTACCTCTACGCGCTCGTGTTCATGTCGTCGCCGGAGCACAAGACGGTGCCGGTCGGCCTCGCGACCGAGCTCGTCCGCGGCGACATCTACCAGTGGGGCCCGCTCATGGCCGGCGCGCTGCTCGGCAGCCTGCCGGTGGTGGTCCTGTACTTCTTCTTCGTGGAGCACTACGTCGCCGGGATGTCGGGCGCGCTCAAGGGCTGACCCGGCTCGCGGCGAGGCTCAGGCGAACTTGCGCGCGTCCAGCGTCTGCCCCTGGTGCTTCCCCTCCACCGCCGCGACGTACGCCTTCGCGCACGCGGCCGCAGGGATCCCGCCCTCCGGATCCATCTTCAGCGCGATCAGGGTCTCCGTGATCCAGGGAGGGCTGACGACGTTGAGACGAAGGCCCCGCGGCAGCTCGACGGAGGCGCCCACCACGAACCCCTCCAGCCCGGCGTTCACCATGGAGATGGCCGCGCCGCCCGGCATCGGCTCGTGCGCGAGGACGCCGCTCGTGAGCGTGATCGACCCGCCGTCGATGAGGTTGCCCATCGCGGCGCGCACGAGGTTCACCTGGCCCATCAGCTTGCTCCTGATGCCGAGCTCGAAGTCGCCGTCCGTGAGCTGCGCCAGCGGGCGAAAGGCGGCGCTTCCGGCGCAGGTCACCACGGCGTCGACGTCCTTCACGCCCTCGAAGAGCTTCCTCAGCGACGCGGCGTCCTCGATGTCCGCCTTCACTGGGCCGTGGCGCGACACGCGGACCACCTCGTGCCTCGCCGCGAGCGCGTCCGAGACGGCCTTGCCGATGGTCCCGGTGGCTCCGATGACGACGATCTTCATCTCGACACCTCCTCGAGGGCCGGGCAACGCCCCGTCGATCCTGACAGCCCAGCGCGCCGATCACATGGCTCGTCCAGGGCGCGTTCGCCAGGCGAGCGCTTCCCCCCCCAGACGGTGAACGGCAGGACCCATGAGGCCGCGACCCCTGCCCGAGCGCACGGGCTCACACTCCTCGGCACACTCAAGGAGCCAGCATGCCCGGATTCACGCTGAGGAAGCGCACCAGCGAGTCGTACGAGGACGTCCTCGCCCGGATCCCCGAGCTCTTGAAGGCGGAGGGGTTCGGCGTCCTCACCCAGATCGACGTGAAGGAGACGATGAAGCAGAAGATCGGGGCCGACTTCCGCAAGTACAAGATCCTGGGAGCCTGCAACCCCCAGCTCGCGCACCAGGTGCTCTCGGTCGATCTCGAGATCGGCGCGCTGCTGCCGTGCAACGTCGTCGTGTACGAGGGCGACGACGGGAAGGCGATCGTCCTCGCCATCGACCCGCTCCAGACGGTCGCGGCGGCGAACCCGGCGGTCCGCGCCGTCGCGGAGCAGGTGAGGGAGCGCCTCGGCCGCGTGCTCGATCGAGTCGGGTGACGGCGCGCGGACCGCCGCGAGCGCGCCGCCGCGAGCGCGTCAGCGCTGGCCCGTCACCTGCTTCAATGCGCTTGCGATCGCGTCCGGCGCGCAGCGGATGTTCATGAAGCTGTGCGCGCCCATCATCTTGAGATCGGGGAAGTTGATGGCGATGCGGAAGCGGGCGTAGAGCGCCCAGGCGTTCTTCTTGGAGACCAGGATCTCGTACGGGAGGTGCCCGGTGGAGCGGATCGACTTCGCGTCGATCTCCTTCATGATCCGCTCGTCACCGCTGCAGCCGTCGGTGAGCGCGACGCCGTAGAGCGTCTCGTCGGACGCCGGCAGGTCGATCTTGTACACGAGCTTCGCGCCGCCTCGCCCCGCCGCCAGGCCGGCCTCGATCGCCTTGTTCGCGCCCTGCCGATGGGCATAGCGCCCGATCCGCGTCGGCTCGTCGAAGTACTCCATGCCGAACATGTAGTGGTAGCCGCGCAGGTCCTTGGCGGTGAGGCCCTCGGGCGGCCCGTACTCCTCGACGTTCCCGAGCGCCGCCGAGAGGCGGGCCGCGATCGGCGCAAGGTCGGCGTCGAGGCGGTAGGCGTGCCCCATGTAGACGGGGTTCGTGTACGCGACCTGGATCTCGTCTTCGACCCTGGTCACCGTCACGCGCTGGGCCGCTGCGTACCCGCCGAACTCCTGCTTCGAGGCGGCCGCCTTCAGATCCTCGCTCGTCACCGCCAGGATGACCGCGCCTTCATAGGGGCTGTAGGAGCCCGCGATCTCGAAGCCAGCGGCGGCGAGCTTCGCCTTGACCTCGTCCACGACCTTCTCGACGTCGCCCGGCCCTCGCGTCGCGAGCACGAACGGCTTGTAGCGCGGCTCCTCCGCCGTCGCGGTGAACGCGACGCACAGCGCGAGTGCTGCACACAGCTTCGAGGCGGTGTTCATGTGAGGTCCCCTCCGAGACATTCGCTGCATGAGAAAAGGGCCCCGGCCGCGCGGAGCGACCGGGACCCGCCCTCCCCCTCGACCTAGAAGCGGTAGGCGACGCCGGCGTCGATCTCGAACTGCGACATCTGCGTCGTGTAGTCCTTGATGCCCTGGCCGCCCGAGCCGTCCGGGTTGGGGAACGGAGCGTTCGCGCCAGTGAGCTTCGCGTTGAGCGCGTACATGCCGGACACGTTCAGCGCGAGCGACTGGCTGAGCTGGTAGCCGAGACCGCCCGTGACGTGGTGCTGGGCCACCGCCGGGAACGCCATGTTCTCGAAGGCGCGGTTCGGATCGAGCGGCATCTTCCCGTAGTTGTAGCCCGCGCGAATCTGAAGACTCTTGAGCGGCGAGACCTGCGCGCCGACCTTCATCACCCACTGGTCGCTCCAGTTCATGTTGAACGGGAGCGCGCCCGTGTTGACGCTGTACTTCGGCAGGTCCTTGCCCATCGTGGAGGACCAGTTGATCCACTCGACGTCGGCCGCGACGAGCAGCATCTCGAGCGGGGTCACCGCCACGCCGACGGTGGCGCTCTGCGGCTGGTTGAAGGTGAGCTTGTCCGTGCCGCTCTGGACCTTGAAGGCGAAGTCCTGGAACCAGCTCTTCGTCTCGTACGCGGCGCCGATGCTCAGCATCTTCACGGGCGTCACCTTCACGCCGAAGGTGGCGCCGACGCCGAGCGAGCTCGTCGTGTCGTGCGTCACCTGGCCGAAGCCGCCTGCGACGTCGTACTTCATCTGCGCCATCATCGCGTTCACGGTGACGCCGGCCGAGATCATGTCATTCAGCTTGTAGGCCACCGACGGCGTGAGCCGGCCCTGGAGATACGAGGTGTACGTGGGGCCGCCGTACAGGTTGGCCGCGTAGTCGACGCCCATGCCGGCGACGCCGAACACGCCGACGCCGACGGTCAGCTGCTCCGTGAGTGGCGTCACCACGGCGATGGCGGGGATGGGGGAGCCACCGCGGTTCGAGTCGAGCGTCGCGCCGTCCTTCCCGACGAACATGGCGGGGGCGCTGCCCGTCGCGTTGTAGCTCACGGTCGGCTTGAACCACTGGCCTGCAAAGTCGAGCCGCCGCCCGAGCTCCGGCAGCCCCGCCGGGTTCGACACCATCGCGGACGAGTCCAGCGTCGCGCCGACCCCCACGCCGCCCATCGAGTCCTGGACCGGGCCGAACCCGATCATCCTCATCCCGTTCGTCGCCTGGGCCGTCGTGGCGGCCAGGACGAATGCCACTGCGACTGCGAGTCTCACTGCCTTCGTCATGGTATTCCCCTAAGTGAAATTGCGCTCCGTTGTGCTTCCGTTCTGCCGACTCCCTATGCCTGTCCTGCAGCGACGAAGATCCAGCGCAGCGCGAGGCCTCCCACGAGGACGAGGACGGGCGCCATCGCCGTCACCCGGAGATGGAGCCGGGCCTCCAGCGTCTCGAGCAGCACCGGCATCGCCAGGCCGGTTATCACGACGAGCGTCCAGAACTCGGCGGTGTAGCGCCCGCCGAGCAGGAGGTCCGCGGCGGCCTTCCCACCGGCTCCGCTCGTCGAGAGCCCGACGAGCAGGAGCAGCAGCAGCGTGAGCTCGAGGCCGATCGCGACCATGTCCCAGCGCACGAGGAAGTGGCGCTCCTCGTTCGCGACGGGAAAGAGCATGAAGAACGCCGCACCGGTCGAGAGGCCCGACACGAGGAAGAGCGGCCCGAGCAGCGCCGAGCCCCACAGCGCGCGGGCGCCGAGCGTCGAGAGCAGGATGCCGGTGTAGACGCCGAGCGCGACGCCGGTGGCGAGGTGCGCCCACACGAGGCCGCGCGCTCTCGAGCGCCCGAGCTCACGCGCCCTGCGCAGGAGCCCCGCCAGCCCGACCCGCCGCAGGACGGCCGACGCGCTCTCGAGCTGAGCGTCGTCGAGGGCGGCGAGCGCGAAGAGCAGCGTCACCGGGTAGACGATGACCAGGATCCACGCGCCCCAGCTCATCGGCGAGGTCCAGCGCAGGGCCAGGTAGAAGCGCCACACGTAGAGCTTGTGCGAGAGGTCGAGGAAGAGCGCTCCCATGCCCAGCGAGACGAGCGCCGGCGCCGCGAACGCGAGCCAGCGCGCCGCCGGCGAGCGGTCCGCCTTCCGCAGCGCGAGGAGCGAGGACAGGACCATCGCTCCGGCGGCCATGCCGCCCAGGAACAGGTAGACCGGGATCTCCCAGCCCCAGACGTGCAGCTGCGGGTCGATGAGGTTCGAGTGCCGCGCGATGTCGATCTCGTTCATGTGCGCCTCCCGCTATCCGCCACAGCCGCCGCCACCGCCGCCCTTCTTCTTCGGCCCCGCGTCTCCTGCGGGCATGGGCGGGGGCGGCGCCGCCTTCACTCCGGTCATGGCCGCCGCGACGCCGGCACGGAGCCTGTAGCTCTCGTACTCGGCTGGAGCCGCGCCCGGCGCGGGCGGCTCCGGCGCCCTCAGGGCAAACGCCTCCCACGCGGGGAAGCCGCCCTTCAGCGCGAAGATTCGGCCCGGATAGCCGGCGGCCTGAGCCGGGATCTCCGGGAGGTCGCCCGCGGCGACGAGGATGAGGTCGCGTGCGCCGTTCGCGTCGGCGAGCCCGATCTTGGCGAGCTGGTCCGCGGGGACGCACTCCGATCCGGGGACGCGCCTCGCGCCGCAATCGGCCATGGGACGCAGGTCGACGACCCGGACCTTCCAGGGCTCGTCGAGGACGCGGCGCGCGAGGTCGAGCTCTCTCATCATCGAGGGCTCCCGCGTGCTGGCCACCGTCGCCGCCGGAAGCGCCAGCGTCAACAGCGCCACGAGCCCGAAGGCGCCGATGCCGGCAAAGACGTACCGGCGCGGGCTCGGGCCGGTGGGAGCTGGCGCGCCCGTGACGAGGCGCTCGATCTTCTCGCCCGCGATGAACGCCACGAGGGCCAGGAGGACGATGCCGGTCGCCACGACCGCCGGGGGAACCTTGAAGAGGTCATAGAGGTAGAGGTGGCCCATCTCGCCGCTGTTGTGGAAGCGGGCGATGGGAGCGCGGAACTCGATCTCCGTCCAGGCGAGCTGGCCGAGCATCACGCCAAAGAACGCGAAGACGGCGTCGAGCTTGCCCGAGGCGATCCCGACGACCGACGTGCCCGGGCAATAGCCCGACAGGATGATGCCGACGCCGATGACGAAGCCGCCCGCGATCATCGGCCAGAGGAAGGTCGCGCTCGCGACGGAGTCGGCGAGCGCGCGAAGGTCCAGCATCCCGACGCCGGAGACGAGCACGGTGACGAGGACGGCGGTGACGATGGCGGTGAACATCACCTTCAGCATCACCATCTCGGTCCCGTAGAACTGGGCGGCGAGCTTGAGGGCGTTGCCGAAGCCTGCGCGCTCGAGGACGAACCCGAACCCGAAGCCGACGAGGACGCCGGCCAGCATGCTGAGCTCGCGGTGATCCGCAATGGCCTGGATGGGGAAGATCATCGCCACTGCCTCCGCACGAAGTAGGCGGCCGCGTAGCCGCCGCCGAAGATGGCGAACATGAAGGCCCAGCTCCCGACGGACAGGAGCGCCCCGCCGGTGAGCGCCTGGCCCGAGGCGCAGCCGCGGGCGAGCCGCGCGCCGATCCCGAGCAGCGCGCCGCCGCCGAGCGCGAGCGTGAGCCGCAGTCCGCTGCTCGCGGTGGCTCCCCTGACGACGTCTCGCTTCAGCCGCCCCGACGTGTACGCGGCGACGAAGCCGCCGAGGAACGTCCCGAGCATCACGAAGAGCAGGTAGAAGTCGAGCGGATGGCCGTCCGCGGTCAGCTTGGCGAGCCCCGGGATGTGAGCGACGTGGCTCGGCGCCACGACGTCGAGCACCGCGGTGTCGATGCGGAGCGCCGGGCCCGAGGCGCCGAGCCCCTTGCCCACGAAGAGATACGCGCAAGCCAGCACCAGGCCGAGCGCGATGCCCGCCAGGTATGGGTTCCAGTACTTGTCGGGATTCCGTTCCATGGGCCCTCTCAGGTCAGGAAGTAGACGTTGGGCTCGTTGCCCGACTCGGGCCGGAGCACCTTCACGCGGCGTGAGCGCATCAGGCGGGTGATCGGGCTCTCGGGATCCGAGAGGTCGCCGAAGGTGAGGGACTTCGTCGGGCATGTCTCGACGCAGCCCGGCAGCTTCCCCTTCTGCACCCGGTGCAGGCAGAAGGTGCACTTGTCGACGTGGCCCTTCGGGTGGACGTAGCGCGCGCCGTAGGCGCAGGAGGCGATGCACGCCTTGCAGCCCGTGCACTTCGCCTGGTTCACCATCACCACGCCGCCCTCCTGGACGTGCGACGCGCCGGTGGGGCACGCGTCCACGCAGGCCGGATTCGAGCAGTGGTTGCAGCGCTCGGAGCGGATCTCCATCGACAGGTCGGGGAATGTCCCGGCGGTCTCCTGCACGGTCCAGTCGCGGAACCCGCCGTTCGGGACGTCGTTCTCGGTCTTGCAGGCGATCACGCAGGCGTTGCAGCCGACGCAGCGCCTCGTGTCCACTGCCATGGCGTAGCGCTTCTTCACGCGGACCTCCCGGCGAGCTCGATGCGGACGAAGTTCACGTTCATGCCGGTGCCGCCCATGATCGGGTCCACCTTGTAGCGGGTGGTGAGCGCGCTCGTGGAGGCGCCGCGGCCGCGGGCGTACCTGAGGCCCTTCGCCGTGTGGCCCCAGCCGTGGACGAGGTAGACGCAGTCACCGCGGATGCGCTGGGTGACCTTGGCGCGGACGGGCCCCTGCTTCACGCCGTCCTGGTTCACCAGCACGACGAGATCGCCGTTCTTGATGGGGGTGGGCAGCGCCCGCGCCGCGTCCGCGTTCACCCAGACCTCGTTCTCCGGGAAGGGCTCGGCGAGCAGGCGGTTGTTGGCGGTGCGGCCGAAGGTGTGGGTCGGCGCGCGGCCCATGAGCAGGCGGAAGGATCCGGGTGGCCCCTCCTCCGGCGGGTAGAAGCTGGGGAGGGGATCGAAGCCGAGCTTCGCGAGCGTCTCGCTCCTGAGCTGGATCTTCCCGCTCTCGGTGGTGATGGGCGGCGCGGCGCCGTCCTCCTCGCACGTCGCGATGCGCTTCCCGAGCAGCGCGCCCTTCTTCCGCAGCTCGGCCGCGTCGAGGCCGCTCGCCTTCATCCGGACGTCGACGTACTCGCGCGCGTCCTTCCAGGGGAAGAGCTCGCCGAGGCCGGCGCGCTTTCCCATCTCCTTCGCGATCCACCAGCCGGGCTTCGAGTCGTACATCGGCTCGACCGCCGCCTGGCGGATCGCCACGAAGGGCGTCTTGTAGGCCGGCGCGGCCAGGTCGTCGTCGCGCTCGAGGTAGGTGCACTCCGGGAGGACGACGTCGGCCCAGCCGCAGATCTCGGCCGGCAGGACGTCGATCGCCACCAGGAAGTCGAGGTTCTGGATGGCCTTGATCGTCTCCTGCTGCGCCGGCAGCGACTGGATGAGGTTCGTGCCGTAGACGATCCAGGCCTTCATGTCGTACATCGCGAAGCCAGGCTTCGTGGCGTCGCACAGGCCCGAGGCGAGCACCTCGTCGGCCACGGGGAAGCCGCCCTGCTTCGGCTTGTCCGCGGCGGGCCGGACCTGGTGGACCGGCGGCTTCAGCGGATAGGCCGCGAGCGACACCTTGCCGGTCGCGAGATAGCCGCCCCGGCGGCCCCAGCTGCCGAGCAGCGCCGCCAGGATGGCCATGGCACGCGCGCGCTGCGTGTCCTCGCCGGTCCAGGTCGCGTGGCGGCCGGGGTGGACGAGCGAGGCCGGGCGCGCCGCGGCGATGAAGCGGGCCGACTCGCGGATGAGCTCGGGGCGGATGCCGGTCAGCGGCCACGCCCACTCCGGCGTCTTCGACGCGACGTGGGCCCGCAGCTCCTCGAAGCCTTCGGCGTACTTGGCGAGGTACTCGGAGTCGTATCGCCGCTCCTCGATGATGACGTTCATCCAGGCGAGCAGGAGCGCGATGTCGGTGCCGGGCTTGATCGGCAGCCAGTAGCGAGCCTTTCCGGCGGCGACCGAGAAGCGCGGGTCCACCACCACCAGCTGCGCGCCCTTTCCGAGCGCGTCGGCCAGCTCCTGCACCTGGGTGTTGTGCATGTTCTCGCCCAGGTGGCTGCCGATGAGCGTGATGACCCGGGCGTTCTCGATGTCGATGGGCTCGGGGGAGCCCAGCCCTGCGCCGTAGGTGAGCGAGTAACCGGCCTCGCGCGGCCCGCGGCATTGCGCGTACGACGGGGCGCCGATGTTGGGCGAGCCCCACACCTTCATGAACCACTTGAACCAGGAGCCGCCGAAGCCGTGGGTGAAGAGGGCGACCGCCTCCGGCCCGTACTTCGCCTTCACCGCGAGGAGCCCCTCGCCCACCTTGTTCAGCGCTGCGTCCCAGGAGACCTCCTGGAAGACGTCGTCGCCCCGCCGCTGGGTACGGATGAGCGGCTTCTGCAGGCGATCGGGGTCGTAGAGCAGCCCGGTCGCGCCGGCGCCGCGCGGGCAGAGCATGCCGCGCGAGAGCGGGTGGTCCGGGTTGCCGACGATCTTGGTGACCGTGCCGCCCTTCACGTGCGCGAGCACGCCGCAATTCCAGAAGCAGAGCTCGCAGAACGTGGGGACGACGGCGTCGCCCTCCATGCCCGGGTCCTCGACGCGGTCTCGATCGAGGCCCCACCACTTGGTCGTGAGACCGGAGGCGAGCGTCGCGGCGCCTGCGCCGCCGGCGCCGATCTGGATGAACTTGCGGCGGGTGATTCCGTCCATAGGGCTTCGCTCCTCAGAAGGCGCGACTACCGGTGGCAATGCTCCATGCAGCTGACGAGGGTCTCGAGCTGCGGCTCGGCGAGCCGGTACACGGCAAAGCCATCCTGGCGGGTCACCGTGACGAGGTCGTGCAGCCGCAAGATGCGCAGCTGCTGCGAGACGATCGCCTGCGGCGCTCCCAGCCGCTCGGCGAGCCCGTTCACGTTCTCCTCGCCGCGGCACAGGATCGCCACGATGCGGAGGCGCAGCGGGTGCGCGACCGCCTTCAGGACGTCGGCGATGCGGGTCGCCTTCGCTTCGTCCTCGGCGAGGGGCTTCTCCTTCGTCTCACGGTCGCGCAGGGCCACTCGGGCAGCCATCGATCCTCCGCCGGCGATATAGCGTGTTCGCTATATCTGCATGTCGCTAGACGCATGGACCGTGCCGTCCGGCGCCCGGAGTCCTCCCGCGCACTTGCGCGATCCGGGACATGGACGACTGGGTCAGATGGCGCAGCGCTGCGGGTTTTCACCCACGCATGCGGAATCTCGCCGCACCCGCGAACCGCTGGACCTCCTCCGCGCTCTCACAGTCGGACCCCAGGAGGAACCATGCGCACCCATCTCGCCGCCGCCGCGCTCTCCGCCGTCGCCGCCCTCGCCCTCACGACGCCACCGCTGGCGCTCGCCGGAGAAGAGACCGCCGTGCCGCTGCCCAGGGACTTCCGTTCCTGGACGCACGTCCGCTCGATGGTGGTGACCGACGCCGAGCAGGGCATGTACGGCTTCCACAACGTGTACGCGAACAAGGCGGCCCTGAAGGTCCTGCGCTCGCCGGCGAACAAGGCCGCTTACCCGGACGGCTCGCAGTTCGTCGTGTCGATCTTCGAGGTGAAGCAGGACAAGGGGCTCGTGGTGGCGGGGGCGAAGCAGCGCGACGTCGTGCAGATCAAGGATCGGCGGGCGACGGCCACCGGCGGCTGGCGCTTCGCGTCCTTCGACCCGTCGGGGAAGGCCATCCGGATCGACGCCTCGAGCTGCCACGCCTGCCATTCCCAGGCGCACGACAACGACTTCGTCTTCACGCGCTACAGCGAGTAGCCGCGCGCCGCGCGCTCGGCGAACCGCCTCGTCCGAGCGCGGCTCTCACGGTCGCGGCGCGAGCAGCGCCCCCTCCATGACGGAGCAGGACCCGAGCCGCGCGCACGGCTCGGTCAGGGTGGGGCCTTCGACGAAGGCCTCACCCGTTTTTCTTTGCGTGACGGATCCCCCTCATCGTCAGGCGACCTGCAGCTCGGCCGTCGCCGGTGACGAGGGTGCGTGCTGCACCCGCACCGACGCGTCGAGGCGGTGCGCGACGTCGTTCAGCACCTTGGCCTCGTAAGCCACCCGCTGCGTCGACACCATCGTCTCCTCGGTGGCGAGGTAGATCTCGTTCATCGCCTTCAGCACCTGGTCGATGCCGTGGTCCTGCTGCTGCGCCACGATCGCGATCTCCTTGGCGGCGCGCGAGGAGTCGCCGAGCGCGGCCGCGAGCTTCTTGATGTTCTCGCCCGTCCTGCTCGCGACCTGCGCGCCCTGCTCCGCGCGCCGGACGCCGCTCTGGGCCGCGGCCATCGTGGCGACCATCGCCTTGTGCATCTCGCCCAGGATCCCCTTCACCTGCGCGGCCGCCTTCTTGGTGTCCTCGGCCTGATGCCGCATCTCGTCGACGACGGTCGCGAAGCCTGCCAGCGCCGCGTGGCGCTCGAGCTGCGCGCCGGCGCTCTGGGTGAGCCGCTCGGCCCGCTCCGCGAGGTAGTTCAGGACCGAGGCGATCTCGAAGATGTCGCGCGTCCGGGCGTTGAGCGTGTTGATGTTCTTCGCGAGCCCCCGCACCTCCTCGCCGAGCCTGAGCAGCTCGGAGATCGACAGCTCCACCGCCTGCAGCCCCTGCTCCGAGCACAGCTTGGTCGCGTCGGCGAGCCCGACGACGGTCTCCGCCGTGAGCGCCGCCTGGGCCGCCGTCTGCCCGAGCTGCTGCATGGTGGCGGTGGTCTCGCGCACCGACGCCGCGGTCTCGCTCGTCATCGAGCTGAACGACGAGACCGTCGAGAGCAGCGCCTGCGCGCCGGTGAAGAGCTCGCTCGCGGTCGTCGCGAACTCGCGGCGCTTGTCGTCCTCGAGCCCGATGAGCGCGTCCTGGCGCTTTCCGGCGAAGCCCGCGAACACCCCGAGGAAGAAGGGCGCGGTGTCGATGATCCACATGAGCGGCAAGGACTGGGCGCGACCGGCACGGGCCGCGAAGCCTCCGCCGCCGGGGTCGAGCGCGATCTGGAACAGCGTCCCGGCCACGGGAAAGAAGAGGCCGAACAAGGCCCCGTAAAGAGCGTACCTGCGAGCGTTCATGTGCTTCCCCCTTCGGATCCTCCACAGGAGGACCGGTCGTTCGGGGTCGGCTCGCTCGCGCAAGCGAATCGATCTCGAGCCCCGACTCTACCGTGCGTGGGCGCGGCGCGCGGTCGGGCGCTCAGGGGACAGCGCGCGCTCGCCTCGTCGTGCGCAATCGGATCAGGTGCTCGGATGCCGTCGATTGCTGCGGCCGATTGCCGCGGCTCCTCGTCTCGCCCGACCGGGCGAGTCAGATGCCTCAGCCGATCGGGCCGCACGAGGGGGCGCTGCTGGAGCCACCGTCACCCCGCACGTGGGTCGCCGCCGTGCGCGACATGATCCGGCTCACCGCCTTGCCCTTGCACTTGGGGCAGGCCACCTCGGACTCGTCCGACCTGCGCAGGATGAGCTCCTCGAAGGTGTTGGCGCAGGGCCGGCAGGAATACTCGTAGATCGGCATCGTGGTGGTCCCATGGCGGGGAGAGATTTCCCGCGAGCACCGCGTGAGAGCCACCCGGCTCGCGCGAGGATTCGGCCACGGCCGCCGCTTCAACGCTGTCCCGCCACCTGGGCCCCTGGCGGCAAGCCGAGCGCGTCGAGGATCTCCCGCGCCTTCGCCTGCAGCAGGCGCGTGTTTCTCGGGCCCATCCGCAGCAGCTGCTTCTCCACCGCGCCGAGGTCTTCCAGACGATCGTCGGCGAACAGGAATGCGCGCCCTTCACGCCTGACGACGACGGCGCCGTCGCGCGCCGGCGCCGCCTCGAGGCGGTGCAGCGCCCGCGCGGTGACGCCGTCGAGGGAAGCGTTCGGGTACCCCAGGGCGCGATACGCAGCCTCGAGGACAGGGTGCAGCTCGCGGTACACGCTGGCCACCGCGCGGGCGTCGACCGATGCGACCGCATCGGCGAATTCGTCGTAGCGGCCGTACGATTCGGGTGCGATGACGTGCTCGCCTCCCCTGGTCACGACCGAGAACGGACGGCCGGGGGCGAGGAATCCGAGCTGCGCGCGAGGCGAGACGCCCTCCGCCAGGTTGTCGGTCACGACGGTCCACCGGCGCACGAGGTCGCCCTCGGCGAGCGCGCGCCGGAAGAGCGCGCTCGCGGACACGGACTCGAGGAGTGAGCGCACCTGGTCCGGCTCGACGACCGGAACGGTGCCCGACGGCGTCTCTGCCCCTCCTGCCACGGCACGAGCGACCTCGGGCGGTGAGGCGGGTGGCAGGCCCGTTCGCTGCCGGAGCCAGGTGACGGCCAGGATCGCAGCGGCGACCGCCGCCGCGGCGAGGAGGACGGCAGGAGCTCTGCTGGAGGGGCGTAGTCCGGTCTTCGGAGTGTCCATGCCTCCTTTTCTTCGAGAGCGCAGTTGCCTCTCAGCAGCCGTCGCATCGTGCCCCCACCGGGGAAGCGCCCGGCGACTCGTGGTGCAGCTCCCGGGTGTGGGATCAGCCCTGGAGCGGCGGCACGTCCCCCGGAGCCTCGTGGACCTCGAGGCGGCTTTCGACGCTCTTCACCCCGCGCACCTTCTCCACGATGTCGATGAGCCCCTCGACCTCGCTGCGCAGGACGGGACCCGAGAGCACGACGCGCCCGCGCTGAGCGCCCACCTCGATCGCGCCGGGGTGGCTCGTGCGCTTGCCTATCTGGGCTCGGACGCGCTCGACGAGCACGCCGTCGTCCACCTCCTCGTCCGCGTGCTCGAGCTCGTACGCGCGGCCCTGGGCGCGCTGCCGCACATCCTTCGCGCGCCTCCTCGCTCCGGCGCTCGCCTGCCGCGCGAGCGACGCCGCCCTGTCTCGGGCGCGCGCCCGGCGCGCGGCCCCGCGTTGCGGGTCGAGCAGCAGGGCCGCCCCCGCGCCCACGAGCGCGCCCAGCAAGAACATGCCGAAGCCGCCGGAGCTCGAGGTCTCGCGATCGACCGATCCGAACATGGTGCCACCTCCGTTCCACAAACGTGTGCAGGGCGGCGCTCCCAGGCACCGCGCGCGGAGGACATGTCCTGAGCGCCAATACCAGCTCTCGATGGCGCTCGACCTCGACGGACGAGGTCGTCGCGCTCACGTTAGGTGGGTGTCTCCCGAGGAGCCGGGATCCCACAGGGCTCTCCCTGGCGCTCGCGAGCACGGAGGTCGTCGTGACGATCCCAATCCAAGATGAGCCCGAGAGCACCGTCGGCCGAAAGCCACCACGCAAGGCGGACGACGAGCCGAAGGAGCCTGGAACCACTGGCTCGGGGCCGGCGAGTCGCCGCGAGGAAGCGGACGAGGGCCAAACCGGGTCGGAGATCAGGGATCGGGAGCGCGGAGACCCTCCGACGATGCAGGGGCTCGAGGAGTGAGCGAGGTCGCCTCCGTGGCCGTCGTGTTGGCCGGGTGCCTCGAGCGCTCCGCCCCTTCGTTCTCGTGCTCGGCCCTGCGCCTGTGGCCACGCCGTGGTATGTCTCTCCCTGTCGACTAGGCCGTGGACGCCCTGCTCGACGCCAAGCCCTCCCGTGCCGAGCCGTCCTTTGCGGCTCTTCGCCTCTGGACCTCAGCCCTCGGACGTCCAGAAAGCGAATACCACGTGGTCTCCACGATCGTCGTGCTGCTCGGCGCGGTCATGATCGCCTGCCTCATCGCCGTCGCGGTCATCCCCAGGTTCGACCGCCGCGCGCTCCTCACCCTGCGGCAAGCCGAGGCCGCGAGCGGGCGTCGCGTCAGCGCCTCCAGGAGCGCGTGATGGCGTGGGTGCTGGTCGCCGGGGTCGTCTTGGCCTTCGTGCTCCGTTTCGCGAGGCGCCGGCGCTCGGTCTTCACGGTCCTGCCATCCGACTCGGTCTCCACGATGCCCCTCGCGATGTCGAAGAGGCAGACCGCGAAGACCAGGGCCGCGCTGGACGCCGCGACAGCAGCGCTGCGCTGACGGCTCGGGGAGCGCCGGCCTCCTGGCCCGGTCGTGGGCGCTCCGCCCGCGCCCTGGTCCAGATCGCCGCACGCCTTCGAGCCAACCCCCTTCACGGACTTGTGCGTGATGCCACGAGCGGCTCACGATGAGTCGTTTTCGCTCGGGGGATACCATGACGCGTGGGGGTCTCGCTCCGCTGAACCGCGCCGCGATCGAGGGCATCGTCCGGTCCGGCAGGAGGCTGCTCGTCCAGGGCGCGATGGGGCTGCACGTCTCGGACGGCCTGGCGGGCAAGGTCGCCGCTGCACGGAGCGGCCGGTTCGTCTGCGCGGGCACCATCTCGGGCGTCGGAAAGAGTCCGGAGATGCTTCGCCGCGAGCTGCACCGCGCCAAGGTCGAGGCCCCCGGCGGCTACGTCGGCGTGAACCTCATGGCCGCCATCAACCACGACGACTTCGAGGCGCTGGCGCGCCTCTCGATCGAGGAAGGCGCGAGCTTCATCGTGCAGGGCGCCGGCATCTCGCGCGAGATCGTCCGCTGGTGCCGTGACGGCGGCATCCCGTTCGCGGGGATCGTCTCGTCGGGCAGGCTGGCGGCGATGTACGAGAAGTGGGGCGCCGAGCTCCTCGTCGCGGAGGGCGCGGAGGCGGGCGGGCACATCGGGGACATCGAGCTCCCCCTGCCCTCCCTGGTCGACGAGGTCCTCGACAGCTCCTCTCTGCCGGTGGTGGCCGCCGGCGGCATCGACGCGAGCGACGTGGGCAGGTACCTGGCGAAGGGGGTGGCCGGGGTCCAGCTCGCCACACGCTTCATCGCCTGCAGCGACGGTGACGTCCACCCCCTGTTCAAGGAGATGCACCTGGGCAAGGGGGACGAGGACGTCGTCATCATCACGAGCTGCGTGAAGGGAATGAGCGCGCGCGCCGTGAGGAACGCGTTCACGGATGCCCTCGCCGCAGGTCGTCGTTTCCCTCCCCGCTCGAAGGCGTGGTTCTTCGGGAAGGACGGCTACCGGGGGCGCACCAAGGCGTGCATCGACTGCCTCGCCGACGGCGTCTGCAAGTGCAAGGCGAGCGACTTCAAGGAGAGCTTCTGCATCACCGACGCGCTCCTCCGGGCGGCCATCCTCGGTGACACGGTGAACGGCCTCTTCTACACGGGTCAGAGCGTCACGCGCGTTCCCGAAACGAGCCTCGCGGATCTCGAGTCGGTGCAGGAGATCGTGTCGGAGCTCGAGGGCGCCCTGGCGCGCTGGGAAGCTCGGCCTGCGCGGGCGTCGGCCGCCGATCCAATCCACGCCTCGTGACAGGTCGCGAAGCTGCGCCACGGCAGCTCTTTCCCCACCTGCCTCATCGAGCCGCGCCGTCCGTGCCAGCCTTCCATCGAAGCCTCGTGCGCGGCCTTCGGCCCGCCGGCCTCGGGATGGTACTGTCGCCTCCAGATGCCGCCGCGTGATCGAAGCTCGCCTCCTCCGCGCGGACCCGGCCGCTCGCGAAGGCCTGCTGCTGGCAAGGCCGCGACCGTCAAGCCGCGCAACCCCGTCGACGAGCTGCGGGGCGCGGCGCGCCTCGCGATCGACGCGACGAGGAGCGTGGCGGACCTGGTCGAGGCCATGCACCTCGGCATCGGCGCCGGGCCCAGCATCCTGGGCCGCCCGCTCGAGGGGCCCATCCGCCTCCTCACCGGACCGGTGTACGGGAGCATCCGGGGCGTGACGCGGCTCGTCGGCGCCGGCGTTGACCTCGCGCTCGCGCAGCTCGCGCCGATCGTCGCGCCGCTGCTCGGCGACGGCGCGCCCGGGCTCGAGCGCGAGGCGGTCGTCGCCGCGCTCAACGGCGTGCTCGGCGACTACCTGGAGGAGAGCGGCAACCCGTTCCGGATCGAGATGCGGCTCCGCCAGGACGGCCATCCGCTGGAGCTCGACAGGCAGGCGCTGCGCGCCGCCTTCCCGGGGGCCGGCCCCAAGCTGCTCGTCCTCGTGCACGGCTCCTGCCTGAGCGATCGGCAATGGAGCCGGTCGGGGCACGACCACGGCGCTGCGCTCGCGCGCGACCTCGGGTTCACGCCGGTCTACCTCCACTACAACAGCGGTCTCCACACGTCGGTGAACGGGCGCGCGTTCGCGGCGCTGCTGGAGCGGCTCGTCGCGGAGTGGCCCGCGCCGGTCGGCGAGCTGGTGATCGTCGGCCACAGCATGGGTGGCCTCGTGTCGCGGAGCGCTTGCCACTTCGGTGAGGCAGCCGGCCACACCTGGCGCCGGAAGCTGCGCAAGCTCGTCTGCCTCGGCTCGCCCCACCACGGCGCGCCCCTCGAGCGCGGAGGCCACTGGGTCGACGTGCTCCTCGGCATCAGCCGGTACAGCGCTCCTCTCGCGCGGCTCGGCCGGATCCGCAGCGCCGGGGTGACGGACTTGCGGTTCGGCAACGTGCTCGACGAGCACTGGAAAGGGCGCGACCGGTTTGCGCACGGCGGCGACCTCCGCACGCGCCTGCAGCTCCCGGAGGGCGTGCAGTGCTACGCGATCGCGGCGACGAAGTCCCAGGCCGGCGGCGAGCAGGCCGGTGACGGGCTCGTCCCGGTGGACAGCGCGCTCGGCCGGCACGAGAAGTCGGAGCTGACGCTCGGCTTTCCGGACGCCCACCAGTGGATAGGCTTCGGGATGGGCCACCTCGACCTGCTCAGCCGGCCCGAGGTGTACGCGACCATCCGGTCGTGGCTCTCCTCCTGACCTCGGAAGAATCGCTCTGACTCGCCTATGCGCGCGGCCCGGCGTCGCCTTCAGACGCGTGTTTCGCCCATCCCGTCGGGTTCGAGGTGGGGGGGTCTGGGGGGAGGCGGCGCTCGCTCCCCCCAGGTTGAGGGCTTGCTGAGCGAAGCGCAGCAAGCCCGGAAATCGCTCTGACTCGCCTGTGCAAC